>CAYQCG010000138.1:0-5814 GCA_964415925.1 uncultured Puniceicoccaceae bacterium
AGGCATGGTCCGATCCCCTGCCATTCGAAGTCAGCGTCCGGGCAAAATCTGACGCAGTGAAAGTGGTCACCTTGTCCGCAACATTCAATTCATCCAGCGCTTTCGAAAACTCCGCTATCCCTCCGCTCACAATCGGCAGCATCTCCGCCTGGTTGCCAATCACTTCATCATGATGGTCCCAGCCTCCGAAGAGGATAAAAAAGGTTTGCCGCCTCTTCTTCAATACCTGGCGCGCCGCAATGATATTGGCGATCATCCGGAAACTCTGGGACACCTTGTTCTCAGAGAATACCGTGGTTACAGGATTGGCGCTCTCCATCGCTTCATTGAACTCCTTGCCCGCTTCAAGGCTGCTGTTCAGCGTCTTCGCATACGTATCCGAATAAATGTTCGCGTAGGTCTGGTCGATCATGCTGTTGATCGCCGATGACCGCAGGCTTTCCAAAACCGAAGGTCCGTCCCCGTAACCATTCAGTCCCTTCACCCCGTCTTCGGCATCAACGGCAAAACTCACCGTCGTCTGCCCCGACTGGAATACATTTGTGCCGGAAAGTGAAATGTTCATCGAGATCGTGTTGCTCGCATTCGCATCACGCAACAGGTCCGCCATCCGGCCGGCCCAGCCCGTTGTTACCCGCTGGTCCGGAATCGATGTCTGCCAGTGCATGATCTGGTCGGAGTGTGAAAACAGCCCCAGTGGCACCTTCACCTCCTTGTTTTTCAATTGCGCAACCGTCGCCGGCTCCACCAGCGTACCGACATTCGTGATAAATGACAGGCGTCCGCTGTTATAGAGTTGCTGGACCCCCGGCATGCCCGGATGCACCGAAAAGCTCCGGCCGTCATCAACCGTCCCGTTCAACGGCAACAAAGCGCTTTTCGGCAATGCAAGGTCTGAACGGATGTTGTTATACTCCTGGTATTCAGCATTCCCATACGGCACCAGCATGTTGAACGAATCGTTCCCCCCCGCAAGGAACAGGCACACCAGCGCACGGTAGTCTTCACCTTCAGGAGTCTCAAGACTCTGCGCCGACAGGTAACTGCTCATCCGCAAGTTGAATAAGGTTGAGAACAACGCGCTCGATCCCAGCGCGGCGCAGCTTGCCTGCCCCATAAACTTCCTTCGTGAAATCTTCTTCGACATCTAAATACTCCTTACTTTTGGACAACGAAGTCCGGTGAAAGTAATATCAGGTATATTGCCATCTCCACACGCTCGCGCTTGTAGTTACTGCGGTTCGTTCCAATTCCTGAAATCGCCTCGATGATAATTTGACGAGTCCCGGGAGTCAGCGTGTGCCCCGTTAATAGCAGGTCCACCCGGTCCACCAGCGCTACAGGATCATCCGCAAGCGCCAGCTCATCCGCCCAGTCAAAACTCCACTGCGTCAGGTCAAGCCTGTCGTTATTCAAGAGGTTGTTCGGAAGGATTGTCCGTGAGTTAAGCATCCGGTGCCAGATGTTAATCTGTTCAACAACCGACTGGCTGTTCACGATCTCGAATTCAGGCGCGACCAGACCTCGATCCGCAATTTTCCCGATCGGCTGGAAATCAGGCAGAAAGAAGTTGAAGACACTGGGTGACGACAGGAACTGCTGTCCCAGCGCTTTCACATCCCGCCGGTCATCGTAATGGTATTTCCCGGACGCATCCGCCGCATTGAACACCCGGAACAGCTTCACGTAACTGAGATACGGCTCCCGCAGTTTCCCCTGTCCGGTCAGCTTCACCATGTAGCTGTTCCTCGCTTCAGAATGCAGATAGATAGCCTTGATCACCGCTGCCATGTCGCCACGGACACCCGAACCGTTGTCCGCAAAAACACTTGCAACATCCTCTATATAACCAGGTGACGGATTCGACTTCACCAGCCTCTGAATCAGAAGCCTGCAGATAAAGGGTCCCGTATTCGGGTGGTTAAACAGATTGTCGATCGCATCATTCAGGTCTTCCTGTGTCGCCTGATCCGCCGGTGTTGTATACGCATTCAATAGATCCTTGGTGCCCGGCTCGTGCTCTTCATCAACCAGCACCATCGGTTTATCAAACATCTTTTGGCGCCTGACTACGTTCTCAAATATTGGCTCCCTGCTATTAAAATACGGATCATCGGACCAGTCATAAACGATCCCGGTAAAGACCTTGGCAAACTCGGTTATCTCGTAGTTCGTGTAGGTCGGTATATATTCGCCTTCCTCGTCAACCTTGCGCGATCCATCAGGGTTGAGTTCATACAAGCCGATTGAAAACAGCTGCATGACCTCACGTGCGTAATTCTCGTCCGGGAAAAGGTTCTTCTCCGGATTCGATTTTTGGTTCCCAGCATGGCTCAGGTAAAAACCCATCACCGGATGCAGTGTTACGTCCATCAGCAGATCCCTGAAATTACCGAAGGCGTTCCGCTGAAGCATGTCGTAGTAATTCGCGATCCCCACGGGCGCACGCTTCAACTTGGCCGGCTTGTCCGATATGACAAAAATCTCGCTCAACGCCAGCGCAACGCGCAGTCGCAACTGGTCCTCACCGGTCACCCATAGTTTCCAGAGCGGTCGCCTGAAATACCAGGGGTTGGGACGTTCGTCTTCTGGAGCACTTTCAAAAATCGCACGGGTCTCCGGTTCGATTGGTGTCACCGGCAATCCCATCTGCTGGTCAATCCACGCCGCTATTCCCATTTCGCAGACTTCCCGGATCAGTTCGTAATCCGCTCCCATTGATGCCTGGTCAAGAAATCGTGCTATGACCGTTTCCTCATTATAGGTTTCACCTCCCGGAGGCATACCCACAGCCAGCCACTCCGCCGTGTCGTAGACATACAGATAATTGGTCTCCACGGACTGCGCAAGATACAACCAGCTCATCTCATACTGATATAGCTGGGGAAACCTGAGATCTGACGTCCAAAGCCAGGCTTTCTGCTCCGGACTGTACAGCCACAATTCAGATTCAGAAGTTGGCACACAGTAAACCCAGGTCAGGCCATTGTGATAAATCCATGGATAACTCCCCGCATAATATTCACCCAGCCAGTCTGAGTCATACCATTCTCCCTCAATATGCGTGGAAGCCTCATGAAAGGCATCCTGCGCCAGTATAGCATTACCTAAAACAAGATAGCCAAATACCCGGGCTACGCGGGAAAGGGGTATTTTCATCTGTATGTCAATTCCGGAGAGTTATACTTTTATGTATGTGGATTAAAACTTATTTTAACCATTAAGGCAATTTATATTATCCTTTATAACCCTCTCGCTGCAACTAAGTTGCGAAAAATTTGTTTAGTTCCGAAATTCTTTATTATTAACGTTTAATTAGCAGTCCATGACCATTTATATTATGGATGAAGAGAAATCTTGGGTCATTCTCTAATTCCTCACATAAGCGCGTTACGCCTATGGTTGTAGACGTTCCGTAGTCATCAAATACGATAAATCCACCCTTCACTAGGCGCTCTACTGACCAGGCAACAATATCCTTCGCTCCTTGATAAACATCCACATGAACCATCCGTAGCATTCCCTTCAACTCGTGACCGGTTTCATCCGGGAAGATACCCCTTAAAATAGTATAACTTTCTATACCATCTGACCTGAATAACTCACTGACGATTGCTTCAGATGTATCAGCATGCTCTCCACCCCTATACCTTTCATCCTTATCTCCTGCTTACACGACACCGCTAAATGTATCCGCTAAATACAGAGATTCAGATACGCTGAAATGCTGCATCGCTTTAGCAATCACAAATGCCGAACCTCCGCGCCATACCCCTACTTCAAGATAACCACCCCGATCAAGTTTGCTGGTTTGTGATACCAGTGACCAAAGTTCATGTGCTCTTAAGACATCCAGTAGTGTATGACTTTTCGCTTTATCCCATACCTCTGAAAAATGTGTGTCCTTGTAAAACTTTTTGTAGTCACTCGTGACATACGCAAACAGCGGCTTCCCTTCTCCCTTCAGGCTATAGAAGCCTAGACCATATTTATTTTGGACACGATATATCAACTCCGAACAGTCTGAAGAAATTCTTGATAATAGTAAACATTGTCTCGTTGGGGAGTTTGTGTTGACGATCCTCAGATATTGATAAGAGCATGCTTGTGAGTGGATTAGGATAGTGTAAGAAAGATTGCCGATAGTTCTCTTCCCATTGTTATATGCAAGCTTTAACACATTCACGGTTGTTAATTTAACTTAGATGTAATCTTGACCTTAGGCTATGTGATCATCAGTATACTTCTCATGTGCATCAATTTTGCATTCGTACATGAAGCCAATGATATCGAACACTACTTTGGGCGCGGACTGGTAAAAGCCTCTGAAATACCCGCATTTAAGTCAGACCGCATTACTTTTACCCATGAATGTGTTACGGCAACGTGGTCGAATTCTGAAAACCGCCTCGAATTCGATCTCCGCGTATTCACCTTTAACCACCCAAATCCTGAGTACAAAAGTCGGGCTTTCAACATTCGTTATGAAACAATGCAAAAACCACCATGGACGAATCTCTATAAACAGTTCAGGTGCCTGATCTTCGCAAGTGGATTTTGGGAGCCCTTAAAGGAAGGTAATCGAGTACGTTCGTGGCACTACTTTAAGCAGTCCGGCACCCCTCTCGTCTTCGCTGGATTATTTCAGCCGGAGGAAGGCTGTGCAATTATTACCAAACCGGCCAACCGGACTGTTGGTGATATCCACTCACGTATGCCTGTCTGTCTTTCAAAAGATACACTGAGAACCTGGCTGCAGCATGAAGACCCCGTTGCAGGCAAAGAACTTTGCCGCATGGCAAACCCGGAAAAACTGGAAGTTTCAGAGAGACCTCTTCCCTCGAATCAAGCTACCCTGGATCTGGGCTTTAACTAAGTTCTGTTTAAAAAAATGTGAACATTAACTGCGTTCAAGCACTTCAACTAAATGGTAGCCGAACTGTGTCTGGATCGGACCATGGACTTCGCCTACAGGTTCGTTAAAGACAACGGTATCAAATTCCGGAACCATCTGCCCCTTCGAGAAGCTTCCCAGGTTACCTCCCTGACGGCCAGAAGGGCATTGGGAATGTTCTTTGGCCAAATCGGCAAAATCCTCTCCGCCTTCTATCTGGGCTTTGAGTGTATTACATTCTTCTTCTGTTTTTACGAGTATATGTCTAGCGGATGCTGTAGCCATGTTCTAAGTTACAGCGGAAACTGAAGATGTGGCCAGATAAATCTCCACTAGGCCAGAATCTCCCTGAGGACCTTGTCATGAAAACGAACTTTACGGTCAACAGGAAAGGTTGCACGGCTACCAGCTGGCGCTTCTTCAAGCGTATTTTTATCCTCAGCCCTCATTTCTACGATAGTATGTTTAAATCGTTCGGTGGTCTTGCCTTCAATAATTATACTGTCGCCGACTTGCAAAGGCTCATATAACTCAACGTAAGCTGCACCCGCTCTGGGGTAATAATTCAAAACTTTACCCATCTGAGTGTATTCAGGATCGGGCATAACTGAGGACATGGCCATTTCGTCCAAAGCAGGGTGCTCTCCTTGCAGGGGATTTCCATAAATCAGCCTGTCATCAAAAACAAATAACCCACCCTTCCAGTGCTTGGCGTTTGTTTGATTCAGGTATTCTATGATTCCGCCTTTTAGCTGCACGACATTCTCGAATCCTTTTTCCTTCATCAATACTGTCGCCTTCTCGCAACGGATTCCTCCCGTGCAATAAGTGGCGATTTTCTTGTCTTTTAAATCTTCTATAGCTTCCAGCGATTTTTCAAAGTCGCGAAAAGTATGCATTGGCAACTTGATAGCTTTCTC
>CAYQCG010000139.1:0-5806 GCA_964415925.1 uncultured Puniceicoccaceae bacterium
TTTAGTTCACAGGGATACAACATCAAGTTAGCCCGGTTGGGAAACGTGACTTGGACGGATGATGCAAACCAAGGAGGTGATGCCTCGCAGACTTTTCGTATTATCTCGCCCCGTGCCAACTCGACGCGGTCGGCTGAACTTTACGTCAACGATGAGTATGTCGAAACGATCTCACAGACTGCTGACGAATGGCAGCTTCATCGAATCAATGGTGTTGCCCTGATTGAGGGTCCCACTACCATCGAGTTAAGGAATCCAAATGACTCAGCCGGTTTGCATGTGGATTACATGCAGCTCGATCTTGTCATCCCAATTCAGGATCAGGTTGTCGATGACGCATCGGCTTACCGCCTCAATCAGAACCTCGACACGTTCGGGACGCTGGACTGGGAGATTTACGAGTCAACCTCCCTGACGCCTCTGAATCGCCGGAATGTTCCCCAAGACCGGATTACTCTCAGTGCCAACCTCGACACAGCGACTTTGTCGACGAATACTGGCAGGGTTGGCACAAGTTTTGATTACACTACAGGCGTTCAGCCAACTTCAGGTACCGGAGTTGACCCTGCGGATTTGCGTATGCTCAGCCCGAATTTTGGCGACGATTACTTTACCCTGTCATTCACGTCGGCCTCCGCCTCGCCACATACTGTAGTTGTTTGGGGCATTCGGAGGTATTGCGATGTACTGTTCACGGCTTCACTTCCAAACACAGCGGATGCAGTCACCAGTCTCACTGGAGGCGGCTCCAGCGCGGAGACCACATGGTTCTACGAGATGACTTTTATACCGGAACAGGCTGGCGACTTGTTTGAAATCGAAATCCGTGGATTGGCTGTAGGGGGGAACGCAAACGAGCGCCTCGGGATCAGTGGTGCGGCCATTCAGGGGCCAGCGCCAACTCAGAATCTGGCAGTGGACAGTATCTTCCAAAATAACATGGTTCTCCAACGCGACATCAGGACGCCAGTCTGGGGTATCGCACTACCCGGCACAACGGTGACACTGGCACTCGACGGCACATCCGTTGGCTCGGCAGTGGCAGACAGCAATGGCGACTGGCTCGCCAAGATCAATCCTCAACCGCACGATGGAGGAATCTCGCACACCCTCGAAATTTCTGCGCCGGGCGAGACGATCACATTCAACAATGTCGTGTTCGGAGACGTCTTTCTAGCCTCAGGCCAATCCAATATGTTTCGAGTGGTAAATGGCAACAACGTCCTCAATGCTGATGCGGAAATCGCTGCAGCGAATTATCCACTGATTCGGCAGCTCGAGATTGGCGAGGTTTCAAGTCCGGTCCCGCTTGACGATCCGCAGATTAATCAGGGTTGGACGCCATGTAGCCCAGGTTCAGTGAGGAACTTTACGGCCACAGGCTTCTTTTTCGCTCGGGAGGTGCATACGGCAACTGGTGTGCCCGTTGGGTTGCTGTTTGCTGCCAGGGGAGCTCGTCAGATCGAGCACTTTCTGGCATCCGAGGGTCTGGCAGTCGTACCTGAACTGGCTGGCCTCAGGCAAGAACTGGAGCAAACCTCCAATCCGGATTATTTCGACCTCTACAATGGTATGATAGCGCCACTGATACCCTACGGCCTTCGTGGTGCCATCTGGTATCAGGGGGAATGGGATGCCTCCTCAGGAGATGAGAACGATAGACGAACCTACCACCAGAAGATGCGTGCTTTGGACGGAGGCTGGCGCAAAAAATGGGGGCAGGGAGATTTCCCCGTTTATTTCGTTCAGTTGCCAAATTATGGAGATGATCGGTATCCACTTATCCGTGAGGCACAGCTTCTCTCCCTGACCGAGACCAATGTCGGAATGGCCGTCACCATTGAATCGGCAGATGACAATGATCTCCATCCCAAAAACAAGCAAGATGTTGGCTACCGTTTAGCTCAGTGGGCCTTGGCAGATATTTACGGTCAGGATGTGCAGAAGAGTGGCCCCATTTTCAAGAGTTCCACCATCGAAGGCAGTAGCATTCGGATAGCCTTTGATTATGTTGGCCAAGGGTTGATCGTCGGTGTCACCAACGGTCTCCTTGCACAGGTCGTGGAAGTGGTGAATCCATTAGAAAATTTTGAGATTGCAGGCACTGATAAGGTTTTTGTTACGGCTGATGCCGTCATTGATGGCGACACGGTTCTTGTTTCAAGTGCCTCGGTTCCCAACCCGGTCTATGTGCGCTACTGTTTTGAGGCAATTCCTGGGGGGCCGACATCGACATACCTTTACAACACTGCCGGACTGCCGGCTTCGCCTTTCCGGACCGACTTGGAGTATGGATTATCAATTTCTGCCGGGAGTGGCGATGGGTATTACCCAGCGGGCACCGTGGTTGCTATAAGCGCCGATCCCCCTTCGCCCGGTGCGGTATTTGATCGCTGGATTGGGCTGTCCTCCGGTATTGCCGATCTAAACGCGGCTTCGACGACTCTTATCATGCCAACACATGGAGTCTACCTCCTTGCGACTTATCGGGATTCCGATGATCCGGCGTCCTTGGTGACGGTGGACCAAGGAGCGGGCGATGGGACCTCGCAGGAAGGCTCCTACATTACAGTTGAGGCTGATTCCCCTGCTTCCGGCCTGGTATTTGACCAGTGGATCGGGGATACGCAGGTGCTCGAAAATCCGTTAGCCCCGATCACTACATTTACCATGCCGGCAACGAACGTAAACCTTGAAGCATCTTACCGCATGCTTTACAGTGCTGGCGACGGGATACCGGATCTTTGGCGGGCATTTCATTTTCCCTCGTCCGATGTAACAACCCCTAATCACCTTTCCAGGGCCGATGCCGATCCAGACGGCGATGGATGTATAAACAGCGTAGAATTCACAATAGGCAGCAATCCTAACCTGGCAGATGTTGAACCCAATTTACAAATTCTTAATATCGACGGTCAGATAAGAATTCAATTTTCTGCTCATGCCGCCGAAGGTCAGGGTTATCATGGTCTTACCCGTTGGTTCCATCTCCAACACTCTGCTGATCTAACACCTGAAATCTGGGAAGGTGTAACAGAATTCACGGAAATACAGGGGGAGGATCAAAATATAATATTTAATGAGTCAACTATTTCAAAAAGGATATTTTACCGCCTGTTAATCGAATTGACATCTTCCATCACCAACTAGTGAACGTTGAAATGTAAATTGACGCATGTGAAACTAGTTTTGTCGTTCTTCAAACTGCAGAACGCAACATATTTCTGTAACTTTATCTAACAATTGATTAGGAATTATATTTCACAAAACTTTTCATTTTGTGTTAACAAATAAACTATTAGTTAATTGGCATCTACAAGTGAAATTCACTAATACAAACCCAAATCCAAACAGTGAAACTATCTAAATCTTCCATACAGCGCCTCACTATAACAAGTGCGTTACTCCTTTCTGCTTCATCTTTGTTCAGTCAGGTCAATATCAATAGCAATAATTCAGACCACGAAGTGAAGAGCATGACCGTGACTAACACAGGTATTGGTGCAGATGTTTCTTCAAGCACCAGTTTAAGCTATGGTAGCGGCTCCTTTACTGGCGGGACAATCGGAGATGTATTCGGTGTAACCACTGTCCTAGCTAGCAATTTCGACATCGCTGCGGCTAACGCCGCTATTTCAGGCGGGACGTTTGAGGCATACATCGCCGGTCTCACTGCTGGTTCCGGCTCTGGCAACATTATCAACGCCACACAAAGTATCTTCGGTGCTGATACTACGGCTCAGAACGATCCTGTTGTCGCCGGCTATATTGACGGCGATATCACCAGGCTTAGCCAAGTTGGTGAAGCTCTGATTTGGACATACGACACTTCTGGCTTGAATTCAAACACCCAACTTTTTCTTGTTGAAATGAAGACCGGCAATTTCAATGTGGGGAATGCAACGGATGCCTACGACATGATCGTCTGGAACACGATGACTGACATTGTTAAATTTTCGAGATCCGCTGCTACGGATGATTTCGATTTCTCAGACTCTCCGATTCTCCTCGGTGACGGAGATATTCTCGTCATCGGTTCTAATGTGGATGGTGCGACTTTCCGGGTTGGCCCTGGCATTTACGATCTAGCTTCAATACCAGAACCTTCGACATCAGTTATGCTGTTCAGCGCGATTTTTATCCTCACAGTGCTTAACCGCAAGCATGCACGGCCTTCCAAATAGTTCTTCTCATATCCTTCTTCCTGTAATCCTCACACTTGTGATTTTGGAGCGACTTTTCAAAGTCCACCATATATTATTGCTAAGTGTTCGTTTAGGATGTTTTAATCCATTGCACTAGATATTCCTTACAGCATAATTTACTATGAATAGAAGAGATTTTCTAATCAATGCTGGTTTAGCCAGCACTTCTTGTGTCGTTTTTCCGTCAATTTTAAAAGCCGAAAACCGGGGTTTGCAAAAGTTGCGAGTTGCCATCATTGGGGTTGGAGGTCGCGGAAGGGTGCACGTTCGAAATTTAAAGAGTGAGCACATTGTAGCGTTTTGTGATGTTGACGATAGACGGGCCGCAAAAACATTCAGCGAGCACCCTGATGTACCCCGGTTCAAGGACTTTCGAGTGATGCTTGAACGGATGGGCTCGCAAATTGATGCCGTATCCATTGCGGTTCCGGATCATATGCACTTTCCGATGGCAACTTGGGTGCTAGCCCATGGTAAACATGTGCTGGTTGAGAAACCATTGGTGCGGACCGTTAAGGAGGCGATGTTAGTAAAACAAGCTGCTAGAGAGGCGGGGGTCGTTACACAAATGGGCAATCAGGGCCATGCTTATGACGGTTTACGGGTTATCCAAGAATGGATTGCTGCAAATTTGATCGGAGATGTGAAAGAGGTGTTTCATTGGACGAATCGACCAGTTTGGCCACAGGGAATGTCCCGCTGGCCAACTGCTGAGCCAACGCCCTCGTTTATCGATTGGAACCTTTGGCTAGGGGTTGCCCCGGAAGTGCCGTTTAGTTCAAAGATAGCCCCATTTAATTGGAGGGGCTACTGGAACTACGGTGCGGGTGCAATAGGGGATATTGCCTGTCATGCGATGGACGCTTCCTATACAAGTCTGAACCTCGGCTTTCCAACCCGGGTCTGGTCAGATGCAGTCGGTACATCGGAGGTTGCATTTCCCACTTCGTCGACTATTTACTTTGAGTTTCCCGAAAACGAAACTCATGGCCCGATTCAAGTGACATGGATGGATGGCAATCGTAGGCCAAAGGATATTCCTTTCATCCCGAACGATTTTATTCAAGGTGACGCAGAACGAAATCGTAAAGGGAGGGATAATGGCACTGTCATAGTGGGTTCCAAGGGATCTATTTTTGCAGACATCTACGCCCGGCAACCCCGACTATTTCCAATCGAATACCACAAAGAACTCAAGCAATCAAATGCTTTACCTCCGGCGAGTTTGGAACGTGTTGGCAACAATCACTTTAAGGAATGGGTCAGGTGTTGTAAGGATGGAAAACAGCCGGGGGGAAGTATAGCCAATTATGCAGCAGATTTTACGGCCACCGTACTTTTAGGGACTGTTTCGCTGCGTGTTAATGGCGATCCTCTTGAGTTTGTTTCGAACAAAATGCAATTTAACCAGGCTTCGGCCAATAAGCTTCTTGCTTCGCAGTATCCGTATCGTGAAGCGTTCTTGGTAAAGCCTTATACGTATTAAGAATACTTCGATTAAGGGGCACTTCGATTAACCTATCATGAGCGAGACGAGAGCACTTTTGGGTTGCGTAAGGTCGCCATCTCGCTCATGCTAGGTTAATTGACGAGCCCTCAAC
>CAYQCG010000140.1:0-5795 GCA_964415925.1 uncultured Puniceicoccaceae bacterium
AGGGGTAATAATAGAGCCAATGTTACAGGACTGACATATCATTGGCATTGCATAATACAAATACCTTCCTGCTCATCGGACCGATGTTAATACGAAAAGACTGACCCTTTCTGGCTTCTATACTAATAAGAATACGTTTGCCGGGCTGTGACGAATGCATGCATCTACTCAAGGCTGCGCTCATAGCGAAGTATTTCGATGTGTTGAGGACACTAAATAGGCATTCCGTAATATACGTCGTTTACTCTAATTATTAAAGTTTTTGAACAGGAGCCTCCGCCTCGCTCTGTGTTCTTTCTCGCATAACCCCTTCAATACCAACACAAGTTAATAATAATCTCAATTTCTCAAAAAATCCCTTGCATTACCTCAGAATGAGTATACAAATGTTTATATACTCAAATTTCCCTAACCGCTGCCTCTGAGACCCCGGAACTCAATCGCACCTCAACCAATAGAAAGCCCCAAACCATGACCTAACCACATCTTCCCTTTATTTCCTCATTCGAAAATCGAACCCCCAACCCCCGTTCTTTGACAGTCCAATCGACAATTCGATTTCGCAACGCGAAATCCCGTCCTTCACATCCGCTCCAGCGTCTCCAGCCCCAGCAAGTGGAGTCCTTTCTCCAGTACCAGTAGGGTCCGGTGGCACAGGATCAGGCGCCTCGCTTTGGTTCCCGCTTCGTCCACCAGCACCCGGTCTGCATAGTAGAAAGCACTGAAACTCGCCGTCAGCTCGTAGAGGTAGTTCGACAGCAGATGCGGACGCAGGTCGCTCAACGTTTGCTCCAGCGCCAGGGGAAACGCCGCCAGCTTGCGCGCCAGCGCCAGTTCGGTTTCCGTCTCAAAATCCGAGGCGGCTTCTTCCCCCGTGCCCGGTTCCACCTCCGCCTTGCGGAAAATACTGTGGATCCGCGCCACCGCGTAAAGTAGGTAGGGAGCCGTGTTGCCTTCCAGCGCCAGCATCCGTGGCCACGAAAAGACGTAGTCGCTCGTCCGGTTCTGCGAAAGGTCCACATACTTCACCGCGCCTACGCCGACCACCTCGGCGATGCGCTCCTTGTGCGCCTCCTCAAAGTCAGGGTTCTTCTCCTCGACAACCGTCCGGGCCCGCTCCACCGCTTCGTTCAGCAGGTCCTTCAGCTTGATCGACGCGCCCGACTTCGTCTTGATCGCCTTGCCGTCCTCGCCCTTCACCGTCCCGAAGCTGATATGCTTCAGGTAGGGCACCGCGCGGCCCGTCGCCTTGAACCACTTCTCCACCGTCAGAAACAATTGCTCAAAATGGTCTCCCTGCCGGAAGTCCACCACGTAAAGCACTTCGTTCGCCTTGAATTCCTCGTAGCGGTGAAGCACCGTCGCCAGGTCCGTCGTAGCGTAGTTGCTTGCCCCGTCCTGCTTCCGGATGATGAAAGGCTGCTCCTTGAAGCGCGGATGCTCCGGATGGAACACCACCAGCGCACCCTCGCTTTCCACTGCCAGGTCGCAACCGCTCAGTTCACCGTATATGTTCTCCACCTTGTCCCGGTAGAAACTCTCCCCCAGCACCGTGTCGAAATGGATTCCCAGACGGTCGTAGATCTCCGTGAATGCCGACCAGGAAATCTCCGTGATCCGCGTCCAGATCCGGGTGTTCTCCGCTTCGCCATGCTGCAGTTTGACCAGTTCACCCCGGATTTCCTTCGCGGTATCCTCGTTCTCCCTGTAGGCAGTGCTGCCTTTCTTATACAGGGCCTCGATTTCCCGCAGGGCGTCCGGGCCGGGATCATCCAGGTCGTAGTTCTCCTGCTTTACGGCCCAGATCAGCATCCCGAACTGCGTCCCCCAGTCCCCAATGTGGTTGTCCCGAAGCACCTCGGCCCCGCAGAACTCCAGCAGCCGGCAGACCGCCTCGCCGATGATCGCCGAGCGCAAATGCCCCACGTGCATTTCCTTCGCGGTGTTCGGTGAAGAATAGTCCACCACCACCTTCTCTCCCTTCCGGATTCCTCCCGCGCCTGCTTGCAGCTTCTCTTCCGTGTAGTAAGCCTGCAGCCAGCGCAACAGGTAAGCCGGTGTGAAACGGAAGTTGATGAATCCCGGTCCTGCCACCGAGGTCTCATAGAGGCTCGAATCAAAACCTGCGGTATCCTGCAAGGCTTGCAAGAGGGATTCCGCCAGCGCTCGCGGATTCGTCTTCTGGCCCTTGGCATACGGTAACACGCCGTTCGACTGTAGATCCCCGAAGCGCGCATCCGCCCCCTTGATCTCGGGTGCGTAATCTTCACCCCAGCCCAGCTCTCTTGCCGCACTACGAAGATGCCCTTCCAGTTCCCGCACACTGTTGAAATTCACGTCCATTGGCTGCGAAGCAAACGCCCCCACGACATTTCCGCAAGCGTGTAATCCTCTCCCAGAACATCCATTTTGAAACCCTCTCTTTAACAGATTAACTGATTGAATGGTAAATTAGATGTGTCAAAGTCGTAACCATTTATTAAAATTTGTAAAAAATAAGCTCGACAAACGCTTCCTGATCTGCCTATAGATTAAAGGTTTATGGGCGTAGCAATCAGCCCGGCCGTTAAATTCAATTGTGATTAATGAGAAAAAAAATAGTTTCCGCACGCAAGTTCATTAAACCGTCGTTTGCTTATCTGATCGAGAAAAAGCGTGAGGGCGATGAGTTCACCCAGGAGGAAATTCGCTACTTCGTGGATTCCGTCATCGACAAGGAAATTCCGGACAGCCAGTTGGCCGCTCTGGCCATGGCCATCTTTTTCCAGGGTATGAGTGCCCAGGAAACCGCCACTATGGCTGAGGAAATGATGCTATCCGGTGAAGTCGTCGACCTCTCCCGCATCACCATGCCCAAGATCGACAAATACTCCACCGGTGGTGTCGGCGACAAGACATCGCTTGTGCTTGTCCCCTTGGCCGCCGCATCCGGTGTCGTTATGCCCATGATGAACGGCGTCGACGAGGAATTCGTCATTTCCAGCCTGCAAAAGCTCGAATCAATTCCCGGATTCGGAGCCAAGCTCAGCCTCAAGGATTTCGTCAACCAACTTAAAAACGTCAACTGCGCCATTATCGAGCAATCACCCGAAATCGCCCCGGTCGATAAGATCCTCTTCGATATGCGACAGTTGACCGCCACCGTCCCCAGCCTGCCTCTCATAACCAGCTCTGTCCTCAGCCGCAAACTCGGTCATGGTGCTGAAGGTCTGGTCATTGATGTCAAGTGGGGTAACGGTTCCTTTATTAAGGACGTTGAACAAGCCAAGCAACTCGCCCGTTCCATCACCCGTGTCGGTCGCTCCATGAAGCGTCGCTGTGTTGCTCTTGTAACCGACATGAACCAGCCGTTGGGCGATTGCGTCGGAACCTCCCTCGAAATCCAGGAAACACTCAAGCTTCTGAAAGGCGAGGGGCCTGAAGACCTCCAGGAACTGGTCCTCAAGCTGGGTATGGAAATCGTCCGCCTTGCCGGTGTTGCTGGCTCAACCCTTTCCGCCAAGCAAACCGTCAATAATCAGCTCAAGACCGGTGCGGCCTTTGAGAAATTCAAGGACATGGTCGAAGCCCAGGGAGGCGATGCCAGCTACCTCGACGATCCGGAAAAATTCCCCAAGGCGAAATACATCCGCAAGCTGCCCGCCCCCAAGCGGGGATACGTCCACACCATAAACGCCGGTATGATCGCCCGCGGTGTCGAAACACTCGCACTCGGCAAGAAAAGCAAGTGGGATCACGCAGTCGGCGTATCGGAAATCAAGAAGGTCGGCACCCAGGTCAAACAGGGCGAACCGCTCATGATGATCCATTACAACGACGAGTCGAAGATGGAATCAGCCCTCGAATACCTCCGCGGCGCCTACCGTCTCGCTCCCAAGCGCCCGACTCCGCCCGACCTCATCGTCGAGCGAGTGGCTTGATTACCCTTCCGTCGTCTCAGCAACCGGCCGGTTATGGATCGCGTTATCGCGCTTCTTCCGGCGTTTCTTTGCCAGTTCCCGTTGGCGTGTCGCACCGGGTTTGTTGCCGGCGGCCTTCTTGCGGGGGCTTCTTTTACCGGCTAAATCCTGTCTGCGTCCTTTTCCGTTCATGATGCTTCTGTTTTGTGTCGGGTGAATGTTATACGCGGCCCTGGTAGCTCTTGTCCGCGGTGGAGACCTTGATCCGGTCTCCGGTCTTGATAAATAGTGGCGTTTGCACGATCAGCCCGGTTGAAAGTGTCACAGGTTTCAAGGCCGCTCCGCTCGTGTCTCCCCGGATTGCATCCGGTGCTTCAGTCACTTCCATTTCTACCGAAGCCGGTAGCTGGATGTCCACCGGATTACCGTCGACAAAAAGGATATCCACCGTGTTGCCTTCAGACAGGAAGTTCTTCGCGTCTGCGACGACGTCCTCCGACAGCAACAGGTCCTCAAAAGTTTCCGGGTCGAGAAAGTGATAACCCTCCTGGTCGATGTAGCTCAGTTCCATCTTGCGGTTATCCGTAAGAAGGATTTCGACTGTGTCGGTCGAGCGGATCTTCTGGGTGGAACTGCTGCCGCTCTGCAAATTGCGGATAGTCACTTGCAGGAAACCGGCTTGGCGTCCCTGGGTGCGGTGTTGCACGTCAAGAACCAGGTGCGGGCTGCCGTTATAAAGAAATACCTTGCCTTTGCGAAGTTCGGTTGGGTTTGCCATTATTATCAAAACGGGTTTTTGCTGTGAGAAAAGCCCATACGACATAGGACAACCGATCCCGCCTGTCAACTACAGGCTCTTCCCTCTAAGCGCTTTACATTCTGCTTGTCACCCGCTTAGCTTACGCGCTGCAACTGAATTATGGTAAAGCAGCGCAGCATACACAAGGAAGTCTCGATTAAAGGCAAAGGTGTTCACACCGGTGAAATGTCGGTTCTCACCCTGAAACCGGCACCTGCAAATCACGGGATTATTTTTCGACGGGTAGACTTGTACGGCAAACCGGAAGTCCATCTCACACCCCATGGTGAGGCCGAAGACCACGTCCGCCAGACCACCCTGCGCGACGGGCATACCACTATCTACACGCCTGAGCATATCCTCAGTGCGCTCAATGGGTGCGGCATCGATAACGTTGTCATTGAACTGGACGGTAAGGAGTGCCCCATCCTCGACGGATCTGCACGTGATTACGCCAGGCTGATCCTCGAAGCCGAACCGGTCGAACTGGACGCGGACCGTAACTATCTTGTACTCACTGAGCCTGTCTCTGTGACGGAAGGATCCCGCAGTATCATTGCGCTACCCTATGATGGATTGAAGGTTACCTGCACCAGCGCGGACGACCGCGGTATCCATGCCCAGCACCTGTCCATCGAGATTGATCCCGATGTTTTTACCGAACAGATCGCTCCCGCCCGCACCTTTACAATTTACGAGGACATCGAGCCCCTCCTGAAAATGGGCAAGATCCAGGGTGGAAGCCTCGATTGCGCCATTGTCATCAAGGGTGACAAAATCATTGCCAAGGAGCCGCTCCGCTTTCAGGACGAGTTTGTTCGGCACAAGATCCTTGATATCCTCGGTGACATCATGCTGGTTGGCAAACCCCTGAAGGCCCACATTGTGGCCAGTATCCCGGGACATGCCCTGAATAACCGCCTCGCTCACAACATTCTGGAAAAGGCAAAGTCACAGAACGGCACTTCACCTTCCGAACTGAAAGTCGAGGTGCAAAATGCGGCCACCGGTCCCAAGATCGTCCTGTCTCATGAAAAGATCCTCAATATCCGCAGGATCATGGATATCCTGCCGCACGCCTATCCGTTCATCATGAT
>CAYQCG010000141.1:0-5742 GCA_964415925.1 uncultured Puniceicoccaceae bacterium
CACCTATTTGAATGTCGCCAAGACCAAAACTGACATCAGGGGCTGACAAATTTGTGAAACTAAGTGCTGTAGGATCCAGCAAAGAGTTAAAATTAAAATACCGTTCTTTAATTGTCTCTGTTCCCGCCAAATTAAAAGCTTCCATAGTCAGTCGGACAGTATTCGTGCCACCGAATGAGTCATCAAACGTTGCCCTGATCCAAGGAGGAATCTGACTGGGAGGTGTTGCCCCACTAAATTCAACATCCGGTTCTAGGATAATTACTCCCGCGTTCAGGATAGGAGGTAGCAGTAAACATACTATAAAAAGACAGCGTTTAATAGACATTGTTAGAGACAGTTGAGATTGACAGCGTAATTAATCGAACATACCCAGCATGAGCTGTGGAATATACGATTTCAAGAACTTTCTTTCATAATTCTGCAACTTTATTGTTACGAACAACCTACAAATAGGAAAAATATTGCACTTATCTGAGCTTAAGACCCTATTTAATAACCGTTGCCCAATACTAACGGTTTTTATCCAGTACATTAAAAGGCCAGGCACCCTACGGCACACGAGGATCCTGGCTACCGCTGCTGCCTTCCGGCCCTGACGGGGTTCACCGGCCCTGCGTTGCATAGGACCCGGCCAGCATAAACAATCACATAAAAAGAAGGTCAGTTCAACCCCATAGATTGAAAACAATATGTAAAAAAATCGTTTTATTTCATAAGTCGTTTCATTAGTGACTCATGCACAATTGTTAAATAGCGTTATTCCGCTTGATTGTTACGATCATGTGACATATATTGTAACAACACGAAACGAAAGGTCATTAGATGAAAATACGTAAATACTTGATTATCCTCATGGGGATTGGGTGTTTAGACTTTAATCTGATGGCCAGCGAGGCAATGAAGACTGATCCGGAAGATCGTTCACATATCCCGGTGGCCATAAAAAAAGTGTTACCCCATTACCCCGTTGAAATGGCTAAGGCAGGCATTGAGGGCTTCGTCGTGATTGAAGGTCTCGTTGATACCCACGGTGACTACGTTGCATTGAGCATTGTAGAGGCATCCAATGAAGACTTTGGAAAGTCCGCCATCAAAGCCCTTAAAAAGTGGAAGTTCGACCCGGCTAGGCAGAACGGTGAGCCGGTCATGAGAATTGCCCGAATCCCCGTTCGCTATACCCTCGAATATGGTGCAAGTCCTGTTTACGGAGAGTTGATCCCCGTTGAAGATAATGCCTCGATCCTAGAGACGATCCGATAGGTCGATTGCCAGGGCAACCCGGAATCCCACGTGAGGAGCCCGCGTCGTGATGTTCTGGCGTTCGCGGGCCGCTACACGGCAACGGTGCGCCGGATCACTCCAGCCACCGCCGCGCACGGCTCTGTCGTCCCCGGCCGCAGCCCCCGCATAGTTTGTGCGGGGTAGTCCGGTATAGCGGTCGTTATAGGATCCGTAGGTCCACTCGGCCACGTTGCCATGCATGTCATACAATCCCAGTGAATTGGGTGCATAGCTGCCGACCGGCTCGGTGCCGTAATCATCCCCTTCGATCTCGGCACTGCCGAACTCCAGGGGATACACTCCACTGAAGTTGCCCATCGAACTGTCCGCCTCTTCGCCAAAATGGAAGGGCTCGTTCGTGTTCGGATTACAGGCGTGTTCCCATTCCGCCTCCGTCGGCAAACGGTAGACGTAACCTTCCGGCAGTCTTCCCGCCCGCTCTTCCAGCAAGGTCAGCCTCCGGCAGTATTCACTCGCTTCAGCGAACGTCACATTCTCTACGGGCCTGTCCTGGCCCTTGTATACACTGGGATTACCGCGCATAACCTTCTCATACTCTTCCTGGGTCACTTCGTATGCGCTCAGCCAGTAGGGATGGGTCAGGGTCACTTCGGTGCGGGGCGATTCGTTGGGGCGACGACTCTGCTCCTGCGGTGGACTGCCCATCACAACAATACCCCCTTCAACAGGCTGGAATTCCTGTTCGAGTATGGGTACGGTGTATGGCTTGCCGGGTTCTGGTGGAGGGATCGGCTTCAAATCCAGACTCCATGTGTATTCTTCACCCGGAGAGAGGGAAAGACGAGTCGTTTCCGGCAGGTGGTCACGCGGAATCAGCTCAATATCCACTTCCTTGTTTGAGGGCACTTCATAAACCTCCTCCATCTCCTCGGCCAGCTTGCCATCGATTCGCAGGAAATATTGAATGTCGTTCGGATTGATGTCCAAAGTCAGGCTCCCGGGTTGTGGCAGAAGGTTGACTGTGGCATCCGTTATCTGGTCTTCCGAGACATCAATGACCACAGTCGATGGATAATATTCCGGGTGGGTAACCGTTAGCTGTCGTTGCCCAATTTGAATCCCTCCGTTAAACACATCTTCCGTGATCACCTCTCCGTCCAGCGAATAGGTCAGTTCGGCAAGTTCACTCGATGTTGCCTTCTTCCCCATCAGGGAAACCTCAAGATCAATACTGCCGGTAATCGGTTCCAGCGGCCCAATCGTTATTGCGTTACTCTTCCCCGGTTCAAAAGTAATGACTTCCCTCCCCGGGATAAAACGATCCAGCCTGGCTTCGAGCGACACCGGCACCATCAGGGGCAAATCAGTCGATGTGAGGGGCGCTGTTCCGAGGCTGATGCCATTGTAGAAAACCTCTGCTCCCTCTGGAATGCTATTAATCAATACACTCATCGCCTGCGCGGCCATATCAAAACGCACCCTGTTCACTTCATCACTGACAAGTGATACCGGCTGGGATGCCTCTTCAAAGCCCGGCTTGGTCGCCACGATTGTGTACTCACCCGCAAAGAGCTTGTTTTCCAACTCCAGAATCCCGTCATTGTCCGCCCGGCCCAGGTTCAGCAGCTTGCCCGTCTCTGTCTTGACGGCAAGTGAGGCTAACGGCTCAGCTACGATTTCCACCGCAGCCCAGGCAGGCTCCAGGTCAAACTCCAGATTGACTGGTTCTCCAGTGTATTCAACTGCCCGGGCTTCAGTCTTATAATAAGGCGCACTCACCTGCAGCCTGTATTGGCCTTCCGGCATGCCGACCGCAAGCCTGCCGTCAGCTGAGCTGATGTTGCCCTGTGCTGCTCCGGAAAAGCGGACTCGCGCATGACTCGGCTTTACCGTGATCTGCAATGCAGGGCTTTGCCCGTCGTCCAGGACGGTTACTCTCGGTCCACCGGTGTTGTTCGTCAGGGTGCGATCAGAACCTGAAAAAAGCAAAAAGTAGGCGCCGCCCAATAGAACCACCAGAACAACTACGGATAACAGGATTAATTTTAAGGGTATCCCTTTCACCGGTCTCCCGGTATCCTTCTCCGCAGACTGGCCAAATGTCGGTGCCTTGATAGTGTCTGCCCTTTGCACATCCTTCAGGAGCGCTCCTGCGGTCGGATACCTCTTGTTCTTTTCACCTTGGAGACATCGCTGTATCAGGACATCCCACCCGATGGGAACTTCCTTCACAATTGAAGATACTGCCGTGTAGGGCGCCTGAGGCCGGGTCCCTGTGAAAACGTAATAGGCCAGTACCCCAAATCCGAATACATCCGAATTACTGTCGAAACTCTCGCCCCTCTGCACTTCCATCGGGAAGAGATCGTTGACCTGCAAAGTCAGGTGCACGGGCTCGCCCTCCCGCAGGGGTGGAATGCTTTCCGAAGCCAGCGTCTGGAAGGTCTCCTCATCAAGGCTTTCTATCAGGCCAAAACCCAGCACCTTTACTTGGTCGTTTTCGTCAATGATCAAATTCTCGGCGACCAGGTTGTAATGGTGTAGTCCTCCCGCGTGCGCCAGCTTGATCCCCGTCGCTGTTTGCTCCAGGTATTTCTTCGCTAACTCGGCATCCAGTCTGACCGGCACGATCTGGGGAAACGGTGACGCGGACTGCAAGCGCACATCCTCTGGCAATGACTCATCCACGGTTGGAGTCAGTCCTTCCACCGCCGATTCAAACTGGCTTCTCAGAATCGATGCAACCGACTTGTATTCCCCGCTTTGGACATAAAGGACGGTCCTTCCCTCGATCGTTTCTATCTCCGTAAAGCTGAGTATTTCTGCGACTTCGCCCAAGGCCTTGTGTTTATCCAGCAGTGCCTGGAGGTTTCTCGACACATTCGGCATTTTTTCAATGACATCGGGCAGAAGATAGAAACATCGGTATTCGCCGGTAGCTGTATGCGACGAAGAATAGAGTTCGCCCGTAAGACACTTGCTGATTAGTCGTGTTACCTGGAATGGTCCAAAGCGGTCACCCGGCTTCAGTAGTGTCTCGTTGTTATCTGCTGTCTCGTCAGACATGTTGTAAAGCTACGAAGGAGATATAAGGATTTGGCAATTTATGTTACGGAGAGCAACTGCTTTCAGTGACCATTATATCATCTAATCACGGAAGAATTCCTGCACAGCTTGAATGATATCTTCAACGTTAGCCAGTTTTCCAGGCCCTGCATACCCACAGGCAAGCACTCCCTCTTCCTGGGGCTCAACAATTAGATGACCGCGTTGACGCAGGCTCCCGATGTTCTCCTGTGTAGCCGGATGATTCAGCATTTTGCTGTTCATGGCCGGTGCAAGCATCACCGGGGCGGGCGTTGCCAGGTAAATCGAGCTCAGCAAGTCGGCAGCTAATCCACGGGCAAACTGTGCCAGTGTGTTGGCGCTTGCAGGTGCTACCAGCAATAAATCAGGCCTGTCCGCAAGGGTTATATGGTCCGGCTGCCATCCGCCTTCGTTCCACATATCGACAGAGACCGGGTTCCGGCTCAGGACCTGCAAAGTCATCGGCGTGATGAATTGCGTGGCCGCTTCTGTCATCACGGGATAGACCTCGGCACCCAGCTTGATTAACTGGCTCGTCAGGTCCGCTGCCTTGTAGGCCGCTATTGAACCGGTCACTCCTAATGTTATGATTTTACCTTCCAGGCTCACGTCAGAGGATAATGATGCTCCGACGTTTAGAGTCGAACGAAATTCGTCCGACTATAGCCTCCTTCGGAGAATCCTGTAGGAAGACAGGAAAACAATTAAAATAAAGCCGATGAACGAAGGTTCCGGTACGACATAAGGTTGAATTGTATCAAATAATAGAGTCTTGTGTAAAATCAGATTAACATCTTGAGAGAAAGCATTAGGAGATGTTCCGCCAATCCCATGATGGACGCCTACTATCTCCAGGCCATCCGGTGTAAGTATAAAGCTCGGGGCCGTCGAATCCCCTCCACGCAAGCGTGCTTCATCTTTATTGGGAATTGAATTGCCCTCCTTGTCGAAAACGGTCTCGTCCAGAAAATAACGGTAATAGAAATTGGTAAATCCACTGGATGTAGTTTCATTGAGGTAAATCAATTCAGCATTGTTTGTCCCAACGCGAAAATTAGTAAAGTCATTGCTGTCAGTCGTGGAACGATCCCGACCGACTACATAAAGTTGTTTGCCTATTAACTCGTCAGGAGTTAAATCTGGAATGTCATAGACTTTAACGAAAGAAGAAACAGGGTTATCCAGAATACTGACTCGCAAATCTCCGGTGATTAATAAACTGTTAATGACCGTATGTTCTTCGTAAAATACTTCCGGATTCACTGGATTTTCCGGTCCCGGATCATTAGTATAGTAAAAACGCAGTGTATCGTTAATATTTGGATGGCTACCGTTATGTGTAGTATGAACAGCAACATTGGGTGCGATTAACGTCCCAAACCAGCCATTAGAACTACGGGCGACGCCTGA
>CAYQCG010000142.1:0-5695 GCA_964415925.1 uncultured Puniceicoccaceae bacterium
ATTATTCGACCAGGATTGCCTATGCTTTTAGTAGCTGTATATGATTCTTGAAGGGTACTAGTCGACCGATATTTAGCAGGCGGACTCCATATGCGGATGCTTGCACTTCGGTAGCTTTCTCACTTCCCGGCAGTCTCGAATTAAAAAAGATATCCCTCACAGTATTAGAGACTTTGAAAATTTTCTCTTCTAATACACCCGCTTCGATTAGTCTGTCCTTCAAGTAATCACTTACAGCAGTAAAATTACTGTTCCTCTGATAGTTGACGCACTCAATAATATAGTCGTGATATGCACCTTTTCGAAAAAGGTCGAAGACATCAATTCCGTGAGTCATATAAATGCACTTTAGTAATCGATATCGTTTATCGATTCTGTTTAGGAAACGCCATCCGTTAATAGCAAAATGGAAGACAAAAGCTTCTAGCTTCAGGGTGTCCAGCAGGGTTTCAATAACGTATTGATAGCAATCAGAATTCTCAGAGTAAAAATCTAAATGTAAAAGTCTATCAAATGGTCTCTCATTAGGGAGCACGCGCTTATCGCAAATGACAACGGATTTATAGAAGTTTGACTTTTCTAAATCATACACTAACTCATAGATGAACGTCTCTGATGGGCGTGAAAAATATTCTACATAATGGACGACAACACGGGACTCTTTTAAGGAATCACCTAAGCGTTTTAAATTATCCAACATTACATCAATGGTCACGCCATTGGATTCTGTATGGATAAATCTTGGATCTATTTCTAGTAATTGACTTAGTTCGAGTCTCGATTTGAAAACCCTATCATCCTTCTCCAATTTATGCTTTCTGGTTTTCCATACATGGAGTATTAAAGCTTTAAAGCTCTTTAGAAATAAATTAAAATTAGGGTGTTTACAATCTGATTGTTGAATTGTCTGATAATATGTCCGCAAGTAATGAATTTCATTCTCGCGAAAGCGATATAAATAAAGTGCTCTACTTGCAGATTCAGACAGGAATGGAAAGTATAGCCTGATGGCATTGATATTCTCACGGATTATCCGCTCTTTTTGCAGCTCATTCTTAGCAGTAGAAGCACCGTTTGGCGACATGTAAACCGCAAATTTATCCAAATGCTTGAAGGCCACATTCTGATAATAAGCCTTTCTTACCCATGCCACGTCAGCGGCTATAGTATACTTTGTATCATAACGGCCTACTTGCCTGTATATTTCTTTAGGGACTAAAAAGGTCTCATGATTTACACCAAGATTGTGCAAAAATATTGCGGGTGATAACTCAGCAGGCAACCGTGTCTCATCAAAAGTCAGATTGGAATAGATAATTGCATCATGCGAGGGGTCTGCCAACTCAATTGCCTGCTGAATATAGTCGGCAGCGTAAGTATCTCCAGCATGTAACACACAAATATAGTGTCCATTGGCCCTCTCAAGTCCTTTATTAATGGCATCATAAATGCCATCATCCGGCTCACTGACATATGAATCGATTAAATCAGCGTTAGCTTTAATGACATCAAATGTCGAATCTGTACTTCCACCATCGATAACAATGCATTCGATGTTCCTATAGGTTTGCCTTCGGATAGATGCTAGTGTAACAGATAAATCTTGTGCTCGGTTTAATACTACTGTAACTATAGTAACTTTAATTGTGCTATTTCCAATAGTATCATCAGTATATGTTATTGGCTCACACTTTTTACTGTCGGAATGCCAGTCACTCATATAAATTGTCACTTAATTGGATTGTTGTTTATAAACATAGCAAAGAGCTCTGCACACAAGAAGCCAAGTCATCTTTAGAAAGATTAAAAACATTTAGATATAAGAAGCAAATAGAGTTTGTGCAAAATGATGTATTTGGTTAGTAACCTGCTCAATACATAAAGTTCTTGCCACTCTTAAATATCTTTTTCAAGTCAAATCCACTAATCGTAATATGAAGCAGATCCAATATATGGGTTTTTTGACATAAAAGGAATTCACGCACATATAATGCTATAAATAAATCATTAATAAAATATGTATTGTCCCATCTGTAAGAATAGAACAGAAAAGTTCCTCCCATTTGGTGCAGGAGCAAAACCGACCCCAAACAGAAAATGCCCACACTGTGGCTCACTTGAAAGAGATCGATTTGCATGGTTATTTCTAGAACGCAGAACCCAGTTTTTCATTGAAAAACCCAATCGATTTTTACACATAGCCCCTGAAAGAGTATTCGAGGAAAAGTTCCGGCGTCTAATTGGCAATGGTTATTTGACCGCTGACTTGCATGCAGAAAACGTAGATATGCAATTAGATATAACGAAGATTCCATTCCGGGACGATTTAATTGATTTTGTTTATTGTAGTCACGTACAAGAGCATATTGTAGACGATTATAAAGCTATATCCGAGCTGAAGAGAGTTTTAAATAAGAATGGCCATGCCATCATTATGGTTCCTATATCTGGCGAGAAAACATTCGAAGATCCTACAATTACTGATCCTAAAGAAAGACTTAGAGTATTCAAGCAAGCTGACCACGTAAGGATATATGGGCATGATTTTATAGAACGTCTCAAATCTGCAAAATTCATGGTGAACAAAGCTGTTCCCGCAGACTTCTTGTCGAGTGAGGAAATCGCAGAAACTGGACTTTTTGTCAGAGAATCTCTGTTCTATTGTTCTATTTAAAATACTGGCATAGGTGAAAAATTCAACTTTGCATTATCATAATTATCTAATTGATTCCACATGTCCAATATTTTGCCTAATAAATGTGTCTTACTGGAGGAGTTTCCAAAGCTATACAATGCTGAATATTATAAATTAGGAGATACAGTTGTAGAGCACTATTCTTTGCCATCAGTAGCCGATGCAACAGTTATTGAATACTTGACTAAGTTTAAGACAAGAGTCTCAAGGAGACCATTCTATCTGAAAATGGTTGGTGCCCGGTTGATGTCAGTAGCACTGGTATCCCCAGATGGAAGTGCAGTGTGCCGAGATTCTTCCTCAGCCTTCGGCATGCAATTAGATGACCACTGGCTTTTACATAGCAATGAATCATTTCCTGAACCTTCAATATTAGAGAATACTTCTATAGCCGTCTGCTTTCACAAGCGCTTTGCATACTATCATTGGCTATTTGATGAACTTACTCGATTACTATTGTTAGATAGAGACATACTTAAAAATGCTAGAAATATAATAACAACTGGAATGATGCCTGAGGTTGTCGACTTGCTTGGTATAAAGCACAACATCATTATACCTCAAGATTCATCACATTATCAGGCGGAAGAACTGATCATTCCAAATCTATTAGCATATTCAGGATTTCCAATAAGAAAGCAAATCGATTTGTTAAATGACTTTGTTTCAGCCTTTAAGAAGCCCCCTCGACATTTCGGTGAGCGCTTGTATGTTACACGTCAAAGAACTAATGGTCGTAGAGTTCTAAACGAAAACGAGGTGTGGCCTGTCCTAGAGAAGTCTGGGTACCGCAAAATTTTCTTTGAGGACTTAACCTGGCGCGAGCAGGTTCACGCGATGCATCATGCTAAGTCCGTTGTAGGACCTCATGGTGCGAATTTAGCAAATACCGTGTTCTGTCAATCCGGGACACAAGTCATAGAGTTTCTGCATCACAACTACTTTCATCACTGCTATTGGTTGCAATGTTCAGCAAGAGGGCTTGAGTATTACCCGATTGTAGACTATCCAGAAAAAACAATTGCGCTTACGGCACAAGGTGGCGGAAAAGACATACATGTGAATATCGATAAATTGAAAAAACTGATAAAATAGTTTATCAGATAATCTCGGTCGTATTACATGCGGTCATGCTCAGTAAAATGAATAGCGCAAGGGTTGCTTTCATGGAAATAAAATACCACAATAAATCCAGCCCCGCAAGATGAACGAATGCGCACTATTCCCCGCGAGCCGCTATTTTATGGGCTCGAGCATTTGCAGTAAAATGATTACTTTTGTTGCAAATGGTATTTTCGTAACTCACTCGGCTTTCGTTATGTCCTTGTTAATCATGGAGCCACCCATCGGACTCGAACCGACGACCTGCTCATTACGAGTGAGCTGCTCTACCAACTGAGCTAGGGTGGCGTTAGAGCGGGTGTGCGTTGTTCCAGTAGGACACCCGGAAAATTAATCAGGCATGCAGAATGAAGTAGGGCAAGCCCGGGATCAATCGCAATTTATCGGTTAAATATCGGTGTTATCTGTCGCACCCGCTGTGAAAATAGTGTCTAGATGTGGTTGATCTGACTCGCCAGATAGGCGGCGCCGAAACCGTTGTCGATATTGACCACGCTCAGGCCGGATGCGCAGGAGTTCAACATACCCAGCAGGGCAGCCAAACCTCCGAAACTGGCACCGTAACCGACACTCGTAGGGACAGCAATGACGGGAGTCTTTACGAGTCCGGCGACCACGCTGGGAAGGGCGCCTTCCATACCGGCAACGGTGATGATCACACGGGCTGAGCGGATTTGCTCGATATCGCCGATCAACCGGTGCAAGCCAGCCACGCCGGCATCATTAATGGAGAATACCGCATTACCGAGAAACTCCGCAGTCACACGCGCTTCTTCGGCCACACTGAAATCCGAAGTTCCTGCACTGACAACAGCGATCGTCGTTTTGGTGAGTTCCGGGGCTTGCTGGACATAGGTGAGTGTCCTGGCGGCTTCATTATACGTTGCCTCGGGGAAATCATTCAGCAAATGGACTGCTTTCTCTGAAGACAATCGCGTGACCAGGACATTATGCTCATACGAGATGAGACTCTTCATAACGTCACGGATGTGATCTGCCGTTTTTCCCTGGCCAAAGATGACCTCCGAAGCTCCCTGCCTTGCCAGCCGGTCATGATCGACTCTGGAATGTCCGATGTCGTGATACATGAGTTTACGGATCGCCTCTTCGGCAGCCTGAATATCTATTTCGCCGGTTTTAACGGCCTGCAGGATTGATTCGAAGTTTTGCATTTTTCACGTGGTTTCTGATGCTTTGCGTATGGTTGGTTCAACATCCTTGAGCGGCAGGTTTTTCTCGCGTGCAATACGGCTTAGGTCTTCAAACTCAACTTTAGAGCGAAGGATGGCTCCGTCCTGTCTGGCTTTCTTGATGCGTGCTTTGCCAAGATCGCTGTCGACCTCTTCAAACTCCCTCTCAAGCATTTGGCGATTCCAAGTCTTCCAACGCACTCCCAGGGTGCTGCTATGGCGGAAAAGAAGATTTATCAATTCATCTTTCTTCCTTATTGGCGCAAGCACGCTGAGCACGCAGCCAAGTCGTCCCTTCTTGAAGGTAGCCGGCGTCTGCCAGACATCCAGTGCACCTTGCTCCAGGAGCAACTCAGCCAGATAGGCAATATGCTCCGGGGACATATCATCCAGGTTTGTCGCTAGCTCAATGACTTCCTCTTCCGGAAGCTGGCTTTCCAAGGCAGTATCGAATAACGAAACATAAAGAACGTTGGACAGATTGGGATCATCGCGTTGACCGATACCAATGCCCGTGGCAACCGGTCTGCCGCGAACCGTATGGTTGAAGAGACACTTCTTGCCCGCCAGCAAGGCGGCACCGGTCGGCGTAGTTGCCTCCTTGTCGGTGGAACCGAGGGAAATTGGGAAACCCTCAACGAGTCTTGTTGTAGCTGGCGCGGGCTCATGCATGCGACCATGCGCACAA
>CAYQCG010000143.1:0-5624 GCA_964415925.1 uncultured Puniceicoccaceae bacterium
AGGAAATGGTTGTCCAGCTCATGAATATACACGGGGATCTTTCTCTCGTTAAAAGCAGGCACATCAAGAATGTGATCCCAGTGACCATGGGTGAGCAACACAGCGGTCAGGGTGAGTCCCTTCTGTTCGAGCAGCCGGTCCGTTTCTGTCACTGCTGACATGGGTGCATCAAAAAGCACGGCTTCCTTGCGTTCGGGGTCCGCCAGCAGGTAGGCGTTCGTTCCAATAGGCGGTAATTCAAGTGCGGTCCACTCCATTCCGCAGTTCTGAAGATCAGCTCCCATCAGGGCAATGCATTTTCTACGTTGCCTTGGTCGTGTCCCCGGGGCTATACGCTATCCTTATGGCTGAAGATTCGAAAGCTCCCTTCAAATTTGCCGTGCTGCCCGGAGACGGAATCGGCCCGGAAGTCATGGATGCTGCCCTGCGTGTGCTCGAGCATGCCGCGCAAAAGGACGGTTTCAAATTCGAGGTAACACGAGGCCTGGTCGGAGGAGCAGCGATTGATGCGGTCGGCAAGGCCTTGCCGAAGGAGACGATTGATACCTGCGAGAAGTCCGATGCCATTCTTTTTGGCTCAGTTGGCGGACCCAAGTGGGAAAATCTTCCACCCGCTGAGCAACCGGAGCGAGCGGCTCTCCTCCCCCTGAGGAAGATCTTTCAACTTTTTGCGAACCTGCGTCCTGGTTTCCTGCCTCCCGTTTTGAAGGAAGCATCCCCACTGCGTCCGGAACTGATCCCTGACGGTATCGACATTCTCTGCGTCCGTGAATTGACCGGGGGCATCTACTTCGGACAACCCAAGGCAACGCGCACCTTGGATGACGGCGATATCGAGGCAATTGACACGATGGTCTACCGCAAGAGCGAGATCGAACGCATCACCGATGTGGCGATCAAGTCTGCCCGTGAGCGTTCCGGCCGGATCTGCTCGGTCGACAAGGCGAATGTTTTAGAGACCTCTGTTCTTTGGCGGAAGTCTGTGATTGATTACATGGAGCAGCATGCTCCCGACCTCGAACTCTCCCATATGTATGTTGACAACTGCGCCATGCAGCTTGTGCGCAATCCCAACCAGTTTGACGTGATCGTGACCGAAAACACCTTCGGGGACATACTCTCCGACGAGATGTCGGTCATCTGCGGGTCCCTTGGCATGATGGCCAGTGCCAGTCTTGGAATCCGGCTGAATAACCGAAGTCTTCCCTATGGTCTCTACGAACCGGCAGGTGGCAGCGCGCCCGACATTGCCGGACAGGGGGTGGCCAATCCATGCGCGCAAGTCCTATCCGCCGCCATGATGTTGCGCTACAGTTTTGGACTGGGTGAAACCGCGTCCCGTATCGAAAAAGCCGTCTCTGATGCGGTAAACTCCGGCACCCGTACTGCAGATATAGCGTTTGGTGGTGAGAGCGTGGGAACCGATGCGATGGTGGAAGCGATATTAATTAAATTATAAGAATCACAATGGAGGGCACAAAGCCCTTTTAAACTCTGTGTTCCGTGTTCTCCGTGATCAATATGAAAATTCTTCCAAATGACTTCTAAAGAAATACGCCAGTCGTTCCTCGATTTTTTTGAGGGCAAGGGGCACGAGATTGTGCCAAGTGCGTCGCTCATGCCAACGGCGCCCAACCTGCTTTTCACCAATGCGGGGATGAATCCGTTTGTGCCTGTATTTCTTGGTGAGCGCACACCACCGGCTACACGGGTCGCAGACACGCAGAAGTGTATTCGCGCCGGGGGCAAACACAACGATCTGGAGGATGTGGGTTTCGATGCGTATCACCACACATTCTTCGAGATGCTGGGCAACTGGTCGTTCGGCGACTACTTCAAGGAAGAAGCACTGACCTGGTCATGGGAGCTGCTGACGAAGGTCTGGGGCATCCCCAAGGAGCGGCTTTATGTGACCGTTTATCAACCAGGTCCCGGCGACCCGGCAGATTTCGACCAGGAAGCTTACGATGTCTGGAAGGGAATACTGGAGGCGGATGGCCTGGATCCGGACAAGCATATCCAGAACAGTGGAAAGAAGGACAACTTCTGGATGATGGGTGACACCGGTCCCTGTGGTCCTTGCAGTGAGATGCATATTGACCTGCGACCGGAGAACTTCGACGGCTCACTGGTCAATGCCGACAGCCCCTGGTGTATTGAGCTATGGAACGACGTCTTCATCCAGTTCAACGCGACAGGAGATGGCCAATTCCTGCCACTGAAGCAGAAGCACGTCGATACAGGGCTAGGCTTTGAGCGCATCTGCGGGATCTTTGCCACGACGAAGAACTTCACAGACTTTTCGCGTCCACCATCGAACTACGACAGCGATCTCTTCACTGACCTGTTCGACCACCTGACAACACAGTGCGGCCACACCTACGGCGCAACCCTGCCGGAGAGCCGGAGCAACCTTACAGAGCAGGAGTTGAAGGATATGGCTTTCCGTGTCGTTGCCGACCATGCCCGGACACTTTCGCTTGCCGTGGCCGACGGCATCCTGCCCGGAAATGAGGGCCGCGGCTACGTGTTACGTCGCATCCTGCGTCGTGCTGTGGTCTTTGGACAACAACACCTCGGATTGGAGAATGGCTTCTTCGCCGGAATGATACAGCCGGTTACGTATAAGCTGGGTGAGGTGTTCCCGGAGCTCGTTCAACAGCAGGAAATGGTGCGAAAGGTCATCAATGCTGAGGAGCAGAGCTTTGCAAGAACTTTGGACCGTGGCCTAATGATGCTGCAAAAAATTCTTGAAGAAAAACCGGACCGAATCTGTGGCACGGATGCTTTCACTCTTTACGACACCTATGGTTTCCCATTGGACCTGACACAACTCCTCGCCCAGCAGGAAGGGCTAACAGTCGATGTTCCCGAGTTTGAGCGCTGCATGGAAGAGCAGAAACAGCGCGCCCGTGCGGCCCAGAAAAAAGGGATTGTTGAAGTAAAGGGAAGCGAAGAAGGTGAAGCAACGGAGTTTGTGGGCTTTGAAATAGAGAATCTCACTGAATTTACGGCAGAAGTAAAGGACATCATCGAGAGCGACGATGCGAAGTATATTGTCACTGACAAAACTCCGTTTTATGCCGAAATGGGGGGCCAGATAGGAGATACCGGGAGTATTCAGATAGACGATACATCAGAAAAAGTCATTGATACAACAAAAGCATCGGATGGTCGTTATCTTCACAAGGTAGAATCGACATCAGAATTCAGCATTCCGAGTTCAGCGTTACTAAGTGTCGATCTTGAGCGACGGGAAGTCATCCAGCGTCATCACACCGCGACACATATCCTGCACTGGGCCCTGCGAAAAGTCCTCGGCGAGCACGTGCAGCAGGCGGGTTCCTATGTGGGACCGGACAGGTTGCGTTTCGATTACAGCCACTTTGAGCAGCCGAGTAAGGCTCAGTTACAGGAGATTGAGCGTCTCTGTAACGAGAAGCTACTGGCTAACCATCCGGTGGTCTGGAGGGAATTTCCGTTCGACCAAAAGCCTGGAAACGCGAAGGCTTTCTTTGGCGATAAATACGGGGATATCGTCCGTGTGGTCGGTATCGGTGAAAACATTTCTGCCGAAGACCCGGCCAGTTTCGAGACCGGCTGGAGTGTAGAGCTCTGCGGCGGCACCCATACACAAGCTACGGGTGAGATCGGCCTGATCAAGATCGTGGCCGAATCCTCCATATCGGCAGGGACGCGCCGGATTGAAGCCCTTGCCGGAGAGCGCGCCTATGAACTAGCCGAAGCCAATTATGACCTGCTGCAAAAGCTGGCCGGGCAGTTTTCCTGTAAGCCGGACGAACTGGAGAAGCGACTGGAAGCTTCCCAAAAGCACATGCGCGACCTGGAGAGTGAATTAAAGCAGCTCAAACGAGCCCAAAGCGCCGATCTAGCAGGTGATCTGATCAACCGGGCAAGGGAAAAGAACGGCATGAAGATTCTTGCAGCCAAGGTGGATGCGGATAACCCAAATGCCCTTCGCACATTGTCGGTGGATACGATCAAGAAACTGGGCGAAGGCGTGGTTGTCCTGGGCGGTGCATTCGGGGAAAAAGTGACTCTCGTTACTCAGAGTTCACCCGAAGCAATCAAGGCGGGTTACAAAGCCGGTGATATTGTCCGCGAACTGACGGGGAAACTCGGAGGTAAGGGAGGCGGTAAACCGGATTTTGCGATGGGAGGCGGTACGGATGCGGCAGCTCTTGAATCAATCCTGAATGAATGGCAACAGAATGCCTGAGTTAACCAGCAAAGAACGGGCTGACTGCCGGAGGATGGTCAAGAACTCCAAACCGCATGTGGTAGTTGGAAAAAATGGGCTGACAGACACGCTGATTGCGGAGATCGACCGGGCACTGAAAAAGGAGTCTGTAATCAAAGTGCGGCTACAGGCTCAATCCAGAGAAGAGATGCCGTTGCTATGCGAAGCGATTGAGAACCGGTCCAATTCAACACTATGCGGAATCACCGGTTCAACCGCGGTTTTCTTCAGACCAAAGGAAGCCTAATTATTGGAGCTATCCGGTAACGCGTCTTTGTATTTCCGATACAGGCCCCGGAACTGGTGGTAGGTCAGTCCGAGATGCTCGGCCGCCTCGCCCTGATGATAACGGCAGGATTCCAGGGCATTCTTAAGCGCATTGAATTCAAGTTCACGTACTGCCTCAGTCAGGCTTTTCCCCTCATTGATGGCCGTATCTTCAGTCACTTCCTCCTTTTCTGGCATTTTATCGGGAAGCCTGGCATAAGGCGATTCAAAGGGCTTGAAATTGACCGACTCAATGGTGTCGCCCTGGCACTGATAAACGGCCCTTTCAACCACGTTCTTTAACTCACGGATGTTACCCGGCCATTTGAAATGCATGAGTTCATCGATTGCCTCGTTACTGAATTCCGGGGTTTCTTCCAGTCGAAGTTCCTGCCCCATCCTCGCTGCGAAATGGTGGGCCAGAAGCATGATATCTTCTCCGCGCTCACGCAGTGGGGGTAGAAATAAAACCTCGAAAGACAGACGGTCAAGGAGGTCACTTTTGAATTTACCTGCATCCGCGAGTGAAGACAGATCTGCATTGGTTGCCCCGATAATTCTCACATCGACACGGATTGATTCATCTCCGCCGACGCGCTCAAAATGACCGTATTCTACCACACGCATGATCTTTTCCTGCACTTCCATGGGAATCAGGCCTATTTCATCGAGGAAAAGTGTTCCTCCGCTGGCCGCTTCAAATCGCCCATGACGCCGTCTGGCAGCACCGGTGAACGAACCGGCTTCGTGTCCGAAGAGTTCCGATTCCAGTAAACTCGGTGACAGAGCGGCACAATTGAGTGCGACCAAAGGTCCTTCCCAGCGCGGAGACAAATAGTGCAAACGAGCAGCCGCCAATTCTTTGCCGGTTCCGCGTTCTCCGACCAGAAGGACTGATCGATTGACGGGCGCCACCCTCGCCAGCCTCTCCTGGAAAGAAAGAAAAGCTTCCGATTCTCCCAATGCATCAGGAAGTGATTCCGAGTGATGGAGATTTGGATCAGGGGTTACTCTTTGGCGTCTTGGCACGGTTAATTATGCCTTACTCTGGTTTAATATACTAAAAATAAGCAACCTGAAAATTAATAAATGCCTA
>CAYQCG010000144.1:0-5548 GCA_964415925.1 uncultured Puniceicoccaceae bacterium
CGTCAACAAGGTAGATGTTCATCGTTTGGACGATCCTGATACGATAGACAAGACCGCCTTTCCATGTTTTGTCAGAGATGAGGCCGGGCACCATTCAGATCCAGCCGTGCCACGGTTGATTCATACACGCGATGAGTTGTTAGCTGAAACACGCGACCTTCTTCGCAATGGCATCCCACTATTTGGCAAACTTGTGGTCGAGGTAGAGGATACGCGTGACAGCACAGGCTACTACTGCAAATGCGCCTGCTTCAAAGTAGCCAATACATGTTTCCCGGCGCATCAGTTCTGGAGCGTTGACTGGTTTGTAAAGTATACAGAGCACAGTCTACTCAACAAACATCCGGAGTTTGTCGAAAAAGAGCTTACTTTCATACAATCCAATCCTCACGGTGATAAAGTTAGGAAAATTTTCGAGATTGCCGGCATTGACTACGGTCGTATTGACTACTGTGTTCGCGACGATGGAGGAATTCACGTTTTTGAGATCAATACCAACCCGAGTCATCCGAATCTCAACAAAATATTTGAAGCAAGAAAACCGATCCTGAAAATTACACAGGAAAGGCTTTTGTCGGAACTGATGGCACTTGCCGGTGCGAATCAATTTTCACGCGTTTGGTGGCTAAAGGACGAGCTGTCCTATCGATTAAAAAGCCAAATGTAGAGAATGACAAATCGATCACAGGAGCACCAGGGTGTTATCAATTGGCTCAATGAATGGGCGAAAGCGATCAGGAATCAGGACTTATCCGCTGGGCGCAAACTTTTTTCAAAAGCCACTTGCAGTTATGGCACCGTTTTAAACATTGCTACGAGCTTGGATGACCTGATTGAGCATCAATGGAGAGTCGTCTGGAAGAACACTAAAGATTTTGATTTTTGTTGGGATACCCTAAATACACAATACTCACCCGATGGATTGTTAGCCGTCGTCCAAACACTATGGTCATCCGTGAACATGGCGGATAAGTGCCGTGATGGACGTGCAACGATACTTTTAATGCGAGCTTCTGAACACGATACATGGCAGTGCGTCCACACTCACTTTTCCTTGCGCCCTAAAGGCGCTGATCCAGGTCAGCTGAAGTAATGTAGCGGCATTAAGCTAATTTTTGAGTCAGGGGCTGGATAGAAAAAACCATTTAGTTTTCATAACACCAACCTAACGTTTCGGCCAGCAATAAAGACTGGCGAAAGAGCCACTCCCTTTTATTAGTTGCTATCGACTGACACTCTAAAGAATATGCTGGGACTGTCAGAAGAATAATAATACGACATATTATCGAATGCAGTCCCGGTAATTTCCATTTCAGATGAGAGGTATTGATTGGTGTCCCATATATTCCTTGAAAGATCGTCGATGGTTTCCACGAAATAGTCTATGCCAGAACTCCCTGCTCTTTGCGGGATGACGAGTTGGAAGTTTTCTCCACTACGGAATATGCCAGGCTTAATCCCGAGGTCGCTCGGGTCCGTTGGGTCTCCGCCACAAGCAAATTCCATGAGGTTGGAGAGCCCGTCTCCGTCAAAATCGTAAGTATCAACTCCAATAATAGCCTCACCCCCGAAGCTGTTAGCCCAAGCCTGGTAAGCGCTTGAAACATTGGAACCATAGTTCAGCGTTCCGACAATTGTCTGGTCGCTACTGGCGCTATGAGTAATGCCATCTTGCTTCGAGGTGGAGCCGATCTGCCAGTCCGCACTGAAATTGACCGGTGTTATGGCAACAGTTCTGTTTTTTCGAAAGGTGGCATTGACGCTTACAGGCCCTGGTATGTCAGGTAGCGGAATAATGCTAATACCTTCTGTTGAAATCGGACTGAGTTGAATGTATCCACCACCTGGTCCGCTGCTTTCGACGGTCAAATCAAGTGTCAACGTGTATGTCGTTTCCGAGACTTGAGGAGGTGCCAATTCTTCCGGGGCAGGCAAAAGCTCGTTGAGGTATCTTTTGACTCCGCGGTATTCAACGTTGTTGGCGACATTGTCCCACTCATGTGGGTCGACCCTCCTGTCGTACAATTCTTCGGTTCCGTCTGTGTAGCGGATATAACGGAAGTCTTCCGAAGCGATGCTCAAATGCATATTAATTGTGGAAATGGCCGGGTAATCCCACTCCATAGTGGGGTTTTCCAGCAAGGGAAGCAGTGAGCGGCCATCGAGATGCGCTGGCAGCTCCAGACCGGCAAGGTTAGCCATCGTCGGATAGAGATCCAGCAACGAGACCATGCGTGGGGAGACCTGATTGGGCTCAGTCACCCCGGGAGCCGCTACGATGAACAAGGAATTGACGGATTCTTCCCAAGTGGTGGCTTTAAACCAGTGCTGCTTCTCTCCAACGTGGTATCCATGGTCACCGATGGTGTTGGAGGCGTGTGGGCTGGCATCCAGTGCATCCAGTAACCGGCCAATCTGGGCATCCACATAGGATATGCAGGCAAGGTAGGCTCGGGTGGCATCGATCTCATCGTTGTTGGCGGTAATGCTGTCATGCTGCGAACCGAGTAAGGCACGTCCCATTGCCGGAATATCATCTTGATCAGTAGGGTTGACCGGTGCCAGCACCATGTCTTCGATGGGATACATATCGAAATACTTCTGCGGGGCGTGCCAGGGGTAGTGTGGATGGAAAAAGCCGAGAGCGATGAGGAAGGGTTCGTCCGCGTTGTAGTTAGATATCTTATTAACCGCCCAGTTGGCATGCCCGGTATCTTGCATATTCTCCTCCTGAACGGGATCGATATTGTTGGGGTCATCAATCACGCCCCAGTCCTTCTCTGGCCCATATCGACCCCAGCCTTTTAAGGGAAGGTATTGAGGATTCTCTAATGTAGAGCCGGGTGCAAGGAGCTTCGGGTAAGGATCACGGGTTGCTCCGCTACTGTTCTCACTCAAGAATTGCCCCGGCACACTGTAGCCGTGTGTGACTTTCCCGCGTTTTGCGGTGTGGTAGCCTGCATAGTGAAAGTGCTCAAAAAAGCTGGGAACGCCCTGTAGCGCGGGACTGTTGCCGGAGGCTGAACGGTTTTGATAGACTCCGGAACTCCATGGAGCTACTCCGGAAACAAAGGCCGTGCGAGCGGGTACGCAGATAGTTGCCGGGGTGCAGGCACGGGTGAAAGTCACGCCTCTACTGGCCAATCGTTCTAAGTTAGGTACGACCAAATCAGCAGAGAAGCGAGTTGGGTTATTCAGCGGCCAGGTATTCAGATCGTCGATAACGATCAGCAGGATGTTTGGCTGATCATACGATGGCGGGTCGACCGGTGGATCCGGGTCTTCTGATATTGAAATTGATACGTTACTGATCGAGAAATCGTCTGTCTGGGAACTTGCATCCTTATGCCTGCCCGAGAAGATGACCGCGAGTCGGTCGTCACCAGCATCGATTGAAAGATTAGATATGGTATAGGTGCCCGAATCTGAACCCGCAGTAACTCCTCCCTGATTGCCTGTAGCCAAACCATCGTCAACGAACTCATCCCATATATTCGCTTCAATGCCACTGCCAGCACTGTCCTGTGTTATCAGTGCTGTTGCATCATTAATGCCTATGCCAGATTGGAGACCATAAGTCTTCGAGACGTTGTTGCCCGAGTGAGCGATGATGGGTGTAATGTCATTTCCCGAATTCCAGGTGTAGATCGATACGCCTATGCGGTCATCGACTGTAATGCCTGCCGTTGTGGTGAAGTCGAAAGAAAAGCTGAAAGTGATGCCGTCTGTATTGTCTTGAACACTGCACACTTGATAGAGGGCGAAATTGTTATTCGCAGTAGGTCCATTTACGGGATCTTTTAGCACCTTGGCAGCATTATTGTCGACAATCCACGATGCGCCGCCTTTTTCTCCAGTGCGCCATTGGCCAAGCTCTCCTCCGGTAAGTGTGCCAAGGTCTATATTATTGTCTAAACCTGTATTGACGATAGCTGAGGCCTGGCTGAAAGCGCCATTAAAATCGATTGCTTGTGCTCCTCCAGTATTGATTAACGCTACAGGAGCTAAAATCAGAAACAAATTTTTGATTATTTTCATTAGTATACAGGCGAACAGCAAGATACGAAAGTGTCATTTATTTAGAACCAATCTCAAAATCCATAATGCTCGATGGTGAGAGTCAAAATCGAAGCTGCGCAAGGCGGGTTTGCGCGTTGCGCATTGAAAATCGCGGTTACCATCGCTATTATGGATTTTGAGATAGATTCTATTAATCCCAAACCTGCGCGTCCGCAAGCAAAACAGACTGGCCATCAGCACTGGCCCCCTCTAAAAAGCGACTTATGCCGGAATTAGATTTTCTGTCAGAGAGAATGAAAGCCGCTGGCATGCGGCTGACGGCTCCGCGCAAGCGCCTGATGGCGGTGCTGGAATCCGCCGAGCGCCCTCTGTCTGCCGAGGAGATTCTGGAGTCTGACGGGAGTGGTTCGCTTGATCTGGTGACGATCTACCGGAACTTGGCTGCGTTTTGTGAGCAGGGATTTGCCCAGGGTATCCAGTTGGAAAACGGCAAGCAGTTGTTTGAAATCAAGCATGGGGAGCATGACCATCACCACCACATTGTCTGCCGCCGCTGCCATCGCGTTGTGCAGCTGGATGTGTGCATCGGCAATGAACTGGAGAAGTACGCCCGCGATATGGGCTACTCAGAAGTAACACACACGTTCGAGATTTTCGGCGTCTGTCGCGAGTGTGCAGCTGAAACTAATACGACCAGCGGGCACCCAGGCTGACACCGCGCCCTGGCAGCGGTGCCACGTCCTTGATGAACGATGTATGGATGCGGCGTTCCTGGTCCAGCAGGTTCGTAGCGCGAATGAACGCCGTCAGCGTCGTGTCCATGATGTTGAAATCATAGCTGAGATCGAGGTTGAGCTCAGTGTAGCTTTCAGTGACAAATTCGGGCAGCACGGCGACGTCTGTTGGTTCCTGAACGCGATCCTGCGAAAACGCATGGCGGAGCTCCACACCGGCGTCGAGGTCTTTCCATTCCAGCGCCAGGCGCCCACCGATGCGCAACGGCGGCATGCGCGGCAGCGGCTGGTCATCCGTCTCGTTATGCCCGCGAACATAGTCTGACATCACGGTAGCAGTGATGATGGTATCGTCAGGGCTGATTTTGTGCCGCCAGCTCAGCTCGCCTTCAAATCCATAGAACGATGCCTCGCGCTCAACAAACTGCGCGAGGTTACCGACACCCCTGATGTCCTGAATGAAAATGAAGATATCGTAGTCGTAGCGATAGAGATTGAATCGACCAGACCACTCGTTCATACGGACTTCCAGGCCAAGCTCAAAGCCAAGGGATTCCTCATTCTCGAGGGGGATTCCATCCAGGTCGCCCCCAATTAGAAATCGCTGGATGGCAGGATTTTCCCAGAAAGCAAAGCGCTCCGTTGCGGTCGGGATGCGCTCAATGTAGGAAATCGCAGGCGTTACAGCCAGTTCGTCCAGAAATCCGATGTTTTCCTTTCGCCAGGTTACGCTGCCAGCGGCGCTATAGCTGTTGCCTCCCCTACTCGTGATAAAACCCACATCATCCAGAGAC
>CAYQCG010000145.1:0-5546 GCA_964415925.1 uncultured Puniceicoccaceae bacterium
GCGGAACGGCTCGTGAATACGCTTTGAGGACCAATCGTTAAAACGAAAGTAACAATGAAGATCGCCAGCAGTATTAGAAAAAGCCAGCGCATGTGTTTCTGGAAAGTGACTTGTAGCCAGGTGATCATAGAGGATCGACAACTAGTGGTTTCATGAAACCTGTCAATGGTTCCGCATTAATAACTCAGGAAAATATAGGCTCCATAGAGAATCAGCAAAAGACCACCGTTCCAACGCGGAAGTTTGTCTCTGCCTGTAATCAAACCTACCCGGAAGACCAGCAACATTGCCAGCATGACAGGGAAGAGCAGACGGAAAAACTCCGGGCTGGCCTGTAGGCCGCCGGGTGTAACTGCGGCCGACAGGCCGGCGACGAATAATACATTCAATACGTCCGCCCCGATCGCATTGCCCATTGCCAGTTCACTGTGTCCCTTTCGCAATGCGCCCAATGCCGTGGCGAGTTCCGGCATGGAGGTCCCCAGCGCTACCAGGGTTGCCGCAATTAGAGCGTCGGGCACTCCCAGTCTCAGCGCAGTCGTCTCGACTGTAGGAATCAGGACTTCGGACGAGAGGATTATTAGGATCACGCCTGCTACCAGCTTGAGCAGCACCACGAAGAGCGTGCCTTCATCTTTCTTAAATTCATCCACTTCACTGGCCTGCGATTTTCCGGCCCATTTTACTGATGCCCATAAATATAAAACCAGCAGGAAAAGAAACAGTATTCCAACGAATTGCGGCAGTGATCCACCCGTAGTGAAGGTTGCCCCGATATTTGAGTAGGGAACACATGCGGCAACCATCAGGATGCCGGCTCCCAGCTGTACATACCCCTGGCGGTTTGCCAGTCCCGGATCAATCGGGATAGGCCGGATCACCGCGACCAGTCCCAGTATCAATCCGGTATCACAGATAATGGAACCAACCGCATTCCCCAATGCCAGCCCGGGATTCCCCCTCACTGCGGCCATAACGGATACCGCAACCTCGGGCAGGGTAGTACCCAGGCTTACAACCGTAGCGCCAATCAGCACCTTACTCACATTCAGCCGGATGGAAAGTGTCACAGCCTCCTCAACAAGCAGGTGCGCTCCCTGCGCCAGCCCCGCAATGGCGATTGCAGCTACCAGCAATAGCAGAGGCAGGCTCAGACCTTCAACAAGCGGCATGATGATTGAATGCATTTTTTCATGCTTAACCACCCAATGGAAATTTCAACCGCAATCATCAGATGTCTATCGACCGATATTTGTCCTGATTCGGATTACAGCCTTGGCATCTGCGTCATAGGTATTCAACAATCGTGTCCAGGAAGTTGATTATGAAACCAAAGAAAGTTGCCATACTCACCGCGGGCGGTCTTGCCCCGTGTCTCTCATCCGCTATCGGCGGTCTTATCGAACGTTACTCCGAGATCGATCCAGAAATTGAGATCATCTGCTATCGTAGTGGCTACAAGGGCCTGTTGCTTGGGGATGCCGTTACACTCACTCCGGAAATCCGCTCTCAGGCCGGCCAGTTGCACCGCTTTGGAGGCAGTCCCATCGGTAACAGCAGGGTTAAGCTCACAAACGTGGAAGACTGTGTTAAACGCGGCTACGTCAGGGAAGGAGAGGATCCACAGAAAGTCGCTGCTGACCAGCTGGTCAAGGATGGCGTCGATATTCTCCATACCATCGGCGGCGATGATACCAATACGGCCGCCGCATCACTTGCCAGGTTCCTGCATGAGAACGATTATGAACTGACGGTTATCGGATTGCCCAAAACCGTGGACAACGATGTTTTTCCCATACGTCAGTCGCTTGGGGCTTGGACTGCGGCGGAAAATGGGGCGAACTTTTTCGATAATGTGGTCCATGAAAGCAGTGCCAACCCGCGCATGCTGATCGTCCATGAAGTCATGGGTAGAAACTGTGGGTGGCTTACGGCAGCAACGGCCCGTTTCTATCGCGAGCTCATCGATCATGATGATTATATTCCAGAAATGGGATATGCCTTGGAGAATTTTGATATCCACGGTCTCTTTATCCCCGAGATGGATATCGACATTGATGCCGAGGCCAAAAGACTCAAGAAGCTGATGGATGATCTGGATAACATTAACCTTTTCGTCAGTGAAGGAGCCGGTGTGGATAGCATCGTGGCAGCCATGGAAGCTGCCGGTGAGGATGTCCCGAGAGATGCTTTCGGGCACGTCAAGCTGGACAAGGTTAATCCCGGGCAGTACTTTGCTAAACAATTTGCGGAAAAGATTGGAGCTGAAAAGGTTCTCGTGCAGAAAAGCGGTTATTACGGCCGCTCGGCACCCGCAAATCCTGAAGACCTGAGGCTTATTAAAAGTTGCACCGATTACGCCGTTGAATGTGCTCTGAGAAGGGAAAGTGGCGTTATTGGCCATGACGAAGACAAAGGAAATGTCTTGCGCGCGATTGAGTTCGATCGGATCAAGGGCGGTAAACCCTTTAGTATCGATACCCCTTGGTTTGAAGAAATATTGGAAGAAATTGGTCAAACAAAGGGAGCTAAGGTTGAAGTAGCGCATTAGGCTTTACATTGTAAGGTATTTCCCCTATAGAGTTTTGACATAAGTTTGACTTCCTCAGGGAACTCTTACTCTTATTTAATGTGTTATTTCTTAACCTGTTTGCCCATTTTAAAAGTGAAATTATATCAATACCTCCTCTTCAAATCTTTGGTCGTCGCTACTCCCGTTTTTGCTAATCCAGAATTTATATCAATTAATGAAGTGCAGCCCGGTATGCAGGGTGAATGGCATACCGTAGTTACCGGAACAGATATCGAGTCTTTTCCGCTTGAGGTTCTGGGTGTGGCCAGGAATTTAATGGGCCCGCAACGTGATGTCATAATGTGCAAGGCTCTGGACGATCTCAATCAGCACAGCGGGCCTGTGGCCGGGATGAGCGGAAGCCCCGTCTATATCAATGGTAAATTGGCCGGTGCCTATGCCTTTGGCTTCCCCTGGCAGAAGGATCAGGCAATTATCGGAGTCACTCCAATTGCTGACATGCTCCCTGTTGCGGATGAATCCCTCGTTCAGGATGCTCTGCCGCGCAAGGGGGTCGCCCCTGTAACCTGGCTTGGCGAGGATAAGGCCGTGGACAGTCCTGCCAGGCAATCGCAGCAGTTTCACTTGGATGCACTCAGGCCCGCACCTCTCTCATTAATGATGGGCGGATTTTCCACTTCCACGCTCGAGCATTTCTCCACCGAATTGGAGGCATTAAATGTGATTCCTGCCCAGGCTCCCACAGGCAGCAGCCAGAATTCGGAAAAGTTTGAGCTGGTTCCCGGAGCACCAATTGCCGCAGTCCTGATGTCAGGCGACTTTTCCGCTTCCGCTGTCGGTACCGTTACCTGGCGTGATGATGAACGCCTGCTCGGTTTCGGGCATCCGTTTTTTAAATTGGGGCAGACAGAAGTGCCAATGGCAGGCGCGGAAGTTATTACTGTTATCAACAGCCTTCAGCGTTCATTCAAGCTCTCCGCGACCGGTCCTGTGGTCGGCACCATCTATCAGGATCGTGTAACCGGTGTAGCCGGCAAACTCGGCGAAGCGCCTCCCATGATTGATCTGACTATTAGACTTCGCAGTCGCGGTGGAGACGTCCGCGAGTTGAATGGACAGCTCTTCAAGCACCCGCAGTTTACCCCCCTCTTTGCCGGCATGAGCTTGTTTGAAGCATTGCTCTCGGGCATTGAATCCAGCACCGAACAAACCTTTTTCCTGAATACCCGGATCCATACGGATGAGTTGCCCACCATTGAATTAAGTCAAAGTGCTTCCGGTCCAACCAGTGCTGTTTCACTGGCCAGTGATTTCCTTCAGCGTTTCCGGAACTTCATGGTCAATCCCTTTGAAGAGCCCGGTGTGCAGCGACTTGAGTTCGATGTTGAAATTGAAGACCGCTGGCAGTTGTCCGGATTACAGTCGATTCAGATTGAACAAACCGTGATTCGGCCAGGTGATACCGTGACCCTCAATATTACGTCCTTAAACTATCAGAACGACCTTACGACCCACCGCATTTCCGTCCCCATACCGGCCTCGCTGAAAAAAGGTCAAAACCTTGTCCTGTTCGTTGGAGACGCAGGATCCGCCGATTCAATCGATGGCATTCAAAACATACCGCCCAGCTCCTTGATCGATCTGGCGGATAGCTGGGAGGGTTTACGGGATAAGCGAAACATGTATGTGAAATTACTTAAACCGGCAGAAGGATTGCGTATGAACGGACAGTCCATGCATGACCTTCCTCCTTCAATACAGCAGATGCTGAACGCTCCTGCTAATATCATCCGACGTGAGCCCCTGAGTGAGACCACCATTTGGGAGACTCAACAGGAAACCAACGGTGAATTCCAGGGTAGCGCCCGTCTCACTTTTACGCTCGATTGATGCGGCTCCCAGTTCTTCTTCTCCCAGCCTGCTTGTTAGCCGGCTCGATCCATGCTATTCGAACAGATGTTGCCCTTCACGAAGGATTCGGGGAATTCTTTAAAGGGGAACGCAAGAATATTTCCCTCAGCTCTGACGGTGTATTGAGCCTTGCTCCGGCGCTTGAGGAAGTTGCCAATTTGTCTGAGACTATTGTTTGGACCGGCCAGCGGGACTCGCAGGGACGGCTCATTCTCGGGACAGCGAACGATGGTAAGGTCATTCGGGTCGATGCGGAAGGCGGGATTGAGGTGCTTTTCGACTCGGATGAGTTAATGGCAAGGGCTCTCGCTGTCAGTCCAACCGGCGAATTATATGTCGGTACTTCTCCCAATGGAAGGGTTTACCGGATTATCGAAAATGGCAGGCCCGAGGTCGTTTTCGATCCTCCGGATGATTACATTTGGGATATGACTACGGATGAAGACGGTTCCATCTACATTTCCACCGGTCGCAGCGCCCGTATCTACAAGATTGGTCCGGATTTTAAACCGGGCGACCAGCCCGGGATATTTTTTGAATCCGGCCATGACCATATTATCAATATTGACTGGGATCACCACGATAACCTCCTCGCCGGAACAAGTGGTCCGGGTGTCCTTTACAGAATTGATCCTGATGGAGAGGCAGAAGCGCTCTACAATTCTGAACAACGCGAAATTCAGTCAGTGCTTCCTTTGTCAGAAGATTCCCTGATTATTTCCACCTATGGAAAAACACCCATACAGGAAAACTTCGGCGGAGGTAACTCGGATTCCAATGAATATCCCTACCGGGTAATCGTTCGGTCGGGTGGGGATGACGGTAATTCTGGCTCTGTCCCGCAGAGCACTTCAGGCGCCGGATACGGTGCGCTCTACCGCCTTGATGAGATGGGTTTCCATCATTTGATTTGGCGGACTCCCGGAGGAGGCATCTTCGCTTTACAGCCCTACGAGAACGGCTATCTCGCCGGCACCAATGACAACGGTAGGATATTCTGGCTCCAGAATGCTGATAGCTGGACATTGCTCCAGCAGGCACCTCGCGGGGGTGATGTTACCTTGTTCATGCCGGCCAGCGACTCTGGCGACCCGTTTGTCAT
>CAYQCG010000146.1:0-5542 GCA_964415925.1 uncultured Puniceicoccaceae bacterium
GTCCAATCGTTCCGGTTTCATCTTCCGCGACTGCCTCCAGATGATAGATTCCAGGCATTATGGTTTTGAGCATTTCATCGCTCGAACCGCTCCATACCTGTCCATTCCGTCTCTCCGCTTTCAACAAAAGGCCGTTGAGAAAAAGCTTCAGCTCACGGATGCCATGTCCGTCCTTTGCCTCCACCTCTATCCGTAAATCACTGCCTTCCCGTATGCGTGCGCCATCTTTCAAATTGGTAAACTGGATGTCAGGATAATCGCCTTCTTCCTGCACGGTTACGACCTCCTGTTCCACTTCTTTCAATATGCTATCCCAATCCATATAGTGGGTCCGTGGCATCAATTGCGTTTTGTAACGGGGTGAGACTGATGCCGCGTAGGATCTCCATTCCCCGGCCGCATCCTTCAGATGGGCGACAGCCTCCGCATTATAGTGCTTTTGCCGGACATCCTCCCGGAATGCCGCCAGTTTGGCCGCACCACGTGTCTTATCAGCATAATAGCGGCCGAGGTAGGCCATGCTTTCAATGTCGTCGAGAGTGGCCTGTAATTCTGCATTATTGCCAGTCTGTTTTCGTAACGTAGGTAAGGCAACCAGTGCCGTCGCGGCATATTCGTCCAGTTCGTCCGCCACATCCAGCGGGGAAACGCCCTCCAGTTTCTCACCTGTTACCTCAGCCTTCCCCCAATCCATCACGGAGTGGATGTCGGAGCCAATCAAATGTGCATATGTGTTATCAAAGTAATACTCATCAACCGTTAAAAATCCTTCACGGGCCATGCATCCTTCTGGGGCAAAATGCGCGTCGTTGGGCCAGAAATTGGCTTCGTTGAGCAGCGGTATTATTTCGGATGTCGACGCCCAGGCGTCATAGAGCAACCGTGCATTAACAGACGGAAACCTGTGCTTCAGGACTGCTTCCCAGTAGTCCCTGCCAAGACCCGGATTATATGCCAGTTGTCCCCACTGACGGAATCGATACCAATGTTTGTCGACTTCCCATCGTCCGGCTAACTCCGGATTCTTGTCGATAAACTCGCGACCCCAGACATAACCGTCCGATCCCATGTAGAATCCGGGTGACAGGTGGTGCGGCATTCTTTGGATATATTCACGTGCATAGTCCGGATTTCCCCACCGCAGCACAAAGATGTCGTCGTTGCGCAGGTTCATGAAACACGGCACGCCAAAGTCTTCCACCTGGTCACGGAAATTACGCTCAAAAAGAAGAGGCCTTCTGCCGGTATACATATGACCGATTGCGTATTTAAAACTGGTGTTGAACTTACCTGGAAAGTCGGCAAATGCTTCTGTGATTGGGCCCAGTCCCGTCATGTGCTGGCGGAAAATAAAACGGAACTCCCGGTCAGGATCCTGTTCCAGTACGTCCATCATGGCTCGTCCGTAGGTATTATAGAGGTAGTTCTCAATTGAATACTCACCTTCCATGTGGTTATCTGCATTCTCTCCAGCGGTGACACCAATTCCCTTAATCTGAGGATAGGTCAGTAGTGCCTCCCGCACACTCTTGCGCACATAATCAATCGTGACCGGATTATCCTGTTTCTGGGTTATTCCGTATTTTCCCGTTACACCCCACGTGAATACGTTCCAGTGGAATAGATAGACTTCGACGCCGCGATCCCCCGCAAAATCAAACACCTTTTGCCAATGTTTGATCTTATCGTCTATGGAGATCTTTTTGACCAGTTCCAGCACTCCTGGTTTTGTAATGTCAACATCCTGAAGCTTATTTCTATGGTGTGGTTCGAAAACACCGTCGCTGATTCGGTAGACATCGTCCAGGGCGACATCAGGATAATCATCCAGCTTGATGATCGAAGGGTAGGGATGGCTGGCCCACAAAGTGAGGACGTTGAAGCGATTACGCGCCATTTCATCGAAAATAGCCTTCCAGTACTCAAAATCGTAGATCGTCGCAGTATTCTTCTGCGCGGCATCACCGGTATCATCGTAGCTGGGTGTCCGCGCATCCCATGGAATATTGAACTTCAGTCCGCGCTTTTCCACAAATGGCTCAAGGTCCTGGTCTTCAACCGGCAGGCCCAACCGTATTAATTCTGCAACTTCGAGACCGCCATACATCGTGCCCTTCGGGTCCGACCCCGTAATCATTACCTCATTGCCGTTGATGGTCCGGATCTGGAATCCCTCCGGCTTTGCTTTATCCTCCCTGACGATCAATGTCACCTTCAGGTCTTCCCTGTCCGCCTCTTCCAGGGCCTTCTCCAGTTCCTGTGCAGCAAACTTTACCTGAGGAATGAGGGGGTCATGGACGACCTTGGCTGCAGCACTGTCTTGTATCAGTATTATTAGTACAATCAGTAATCCTTGAAGCCGGCAGGGGATCTTTTTCACTTTCAGCCTTCATTTTTCATTTAAGGTTTTTGAGTAAACGAAAACAGGCAAAAATTGAACTGTGGGGTATTATGACATGTTCTGGCCCTGTGGTCTAGGCTCTCTCTACCCAGACAGGGCTGGACCAGCCGATGTGGTTGTCCTGCTGGATGGCCCGCAAATAATAGTAGGCAGATTGACTCCCTTTCGGTAAATCCCTGTCGGTAAAGCTGCCTCTAAACCGTTTGGTGTCCCCTTTCACGGGGAATCGATGCAGTACCCTGCTGTCACGCATGAGTTCAACAGACTTGATCGGCTGCACCGCCTCGACTTCACAGGTAATCTCCGGGGAGCCTGTAGTTTTCGTTGTATCGCAACACCAGGCACCGTTGACCTGCATATCGACATACATCTTGTCTCCGGTAGTGGCAAAACAGCGACCGGATTTAAGGGCTTCCACGATACCCTTCCGACTCACTTCCTTGACCCACAAGGCTGCTATGCCGACTCCATACCCGTTATGGTCACCGCTGGCGATAAAGCCCATCTTGTAGCCCTTCTCCCTGAGCGCATAATCGATAAAGGCCTTCTTGTTCGGGGTTGGCTTGTGCCGGGAAACATTGATCACCCGTGGGCATCCAGGATACTCGGCATTTCCACGGCACTGGAAGATTTCCACTACTGTTTCGTAGTGTGGATCATGCACATCCCAGTCCGAGGTATGGACTTCATCCGCCGGATGGTGTGGTATCGTGACACAATCGATCTTTTGCCTGTGCAGGTGCTCCCATAGCTTGACCGCATTCATCGTTTCAGGAACACGCCAGGAGTAGATCTCATATTTGCTGCGGATAAATTTCAGGGCCTCTTCCGTCGAAGGGAAGATCACGTTCTTGTGTCCTACGCCATGTCTGATCTCCAGGCTGCCGCTGTTGGAGAGGGTCCACTCCATCGAGGGCACGGCGACGAAGTAATCGTCGTCATTGTAGAAGTCGGCCAGTCGCAGGTTCCTGCGCCAGTAGACCTCCGTCAGGGAATACCCGTGGTCGGTTATTCCACAGAAGTCATAGCCCTCGGACAGGATTCCAAAGCGGTAGTCGTCGTGCAGTGTGCCGTCGCAGCCTGCCGGCCAGCAACTCGAGTTTTCCGAGTGCTCATGGAGGTTCCCCAATATCAACGTGTAAGTCTCACCTTTGTAGGTGACTTTCTTCCGCGGTATTCTCGGGCGCCCACTGAATTCGGGATGGAAATTGCGGACCGGGTGATGCTCCTCGACCATTGCTTCCCTGAACTGCATGCGGGACCTGCCAGTCTTGCTGACTTCAGGTGCCCTGAATTGATGCAATTCCAGTTTGCTTGCCCGGATGCTCAGTGCTTTTTCATCCTCGAATCCGGCGGTTTCCTGATCCGTAAACCATTGCTCAGGATTAACTGCCATCCAGAAATGGCCTTTTCCGTCGAATATCACAGCAGGGCGTGAAGTCTCGCCCTTTTGACGGGTTTCAAAGATGGTTTCCGGCTCCGTCCAGCCTTTTTCCGGATCCAGCCACGAAATCCGGTATTTCCAAAACGCGTTTCCAACAAAGTCGCCTCCGCAATGCGTTAAAATAAAGAGGTTGTCATTGTAATCCTTAACGAATGTAGGCAGGTGGTCGTTCTTACCGTCGAAGAGCCACCTTCCATGGCCCGCGGGCTCCATGATTTTACCGTCCTGGTAACAGACCGCTGCGCAAATCCGGTCGCCCGTGAAATTATCCCCGTCTTCCAGGCGATGTGTCCTGCGGTTGTTCTCCCAGCTGATCCACAAGCGGTCCTCGCGGTCAAACGCCAAAGACGGCTTCGTGTTCATGTTCACCCGGTTCGTTAGGCTTCCTCCGATCGCTACAGGAATTGTATCCAGTACCTTCATACGACGACCGTCGATCTGTTTCATCTCGATGTTCCGATGTGGGCCGTCGCTGATTTCATAGGCAAGATATACAGTCCCATCCCTGCTTTCCGCCAACGCCGGATACATCAGGCTGCGTCTGGCTTCCGAGATCATTAGAGGTTCGCTCCAGCGGCCCCTTTCAAACTTACTCACGTAGATCGAGAAGAGTCCCCGGTCGTAGCATTCCCAGGCCAGCCAGTGACGGCCAGGCTCAGGAGAAATCAACACTGGATTAATATTTCTTCCGGACGCCGCCCGGAATTCCTCTGGTTTTTCAAAACCGGCACCATATTTCCGCGCGGCCATGATGCTCCAGTCATTCCCGTCTTTGCGGCTCCAGGCCACCACCGGATCGCCCCCGCGGCAGCAAGATGCGGTCATCGCTTCGTATTTACCGGCTTGGCTTGTGACCGGATCCATTTCCACCCAGTCCCCATCTGCATTGGCGAAACAGGATATCAGCTCCGCATCCTTCGGGTAGGGGAGTCGTCTCAATGAAAAGAGCCATTCACCGCCGGCACCATCCGTGACCAGGCACGGCCCCTCTTCCTGCTCTTTCTGGAATTCAGTAAGCGTCAGGCTCTGCAGCAGCTTCAGCGTGGGTATGCTGCCTGTGCTCGCTGCGTAGGCCGCATGGATACTACAGCACGCTTCCGATGCCAGTGCTTTTCCGGCCAACCCATGAGTGAGACCGGCCAATCCGAGGGTACGAATAAAATGACGACGTTTCATGTGTATTAATAAGGGGTAAGATTAATTATAAAAGTTTAGGTTTCACGAATACCCCTGTCAACGATCCGCAATTCGACCTTCACAGGTTTCGTGATTCAACAGTTTTCTTTATATGCCGGAGTAGCTCCTCAGTTCATTAAGGATGTCGGCTTCAGTGAGATACGCGAGGGCGGAAAGTCCTTCGGTTCCGCCCCGAGTGTCTTGTTCGGCATTGGTCCCATCTGCAATTCCAGCACGCCTCCCGCCATCATGTCCGAATGTTTGAACCACAGCCGGCTCATCGGCTGGCCGTTCCAGCTTGCTTTCTGGATATATTTGTTCTTCGCGGAATTGTCCTGCGCGATTACCGTAAACTGTTTCCCGTCCGGCAGGTCGATCGTGACACGGTCAAACACCGGGCTCCCCAGCGTGTAAATTGGAACTCCCGAACTTACCGGGTAAAAGCCGATCATCGAAAAGACCACAAACGAACTCAGCCCCCCCCCGTCGTCAGCAGCGGGACTACCGCAGAAGAGATGCAT
>CAYQCG010000147.1:0-5529 GCA_964415925.1 uncultured Puniceicoccaceae bacterium
CGGCCATCAGGCTGGACTGGAAGCAGCGCACGCCACTACAGGCATCCTCGACACCGACAAGGCCGCTGGAGAGCCGGATGAGGTTGCCGCTCTGTTCGGCGTAGATGCCCAGTATATTGAGACCTTCAACCACAACGGTGGCGACGCCGGTCATCAATCCGAGGACGAGGCGTTCCTCGATCTGGACGGGCCAGGGGACGGCAAAGAGCATGAGCGTCAAGGCGGGGCCGAAGTGCCAGACCCAACGCCATCCACCCCAGTGCCTGATGACGGTCAGGGCGGCGAAGTAGATGAGGAGGGCGTAGGCCCATTGGGCGAGGCGCCAGTCGGGATTGGATTCAAGGACGACACGGACAGGCACGAGGAAGAGCAGAGCGGTTCCGGTCAGGACGACCCAGGGCAGACCACCCGGTTGTCCGGACACGACCGGCCTGGATCCCCAGCGGGTGTAGAGGAGGTAGGCGGTAAGGAGAGGGACGAAGTATCCGTAGGTGTACTGTTCGTTGATAGACCATTCGAGGGAGAAGATCCAGACAAAGTCGACCCATAGCCCGAGGAAGAGGGCCAGATTCAACCAGCGAAGACTGCCTTCGCGATCTGCTGTAATGTCGTTTGGCATTTACAGGTTCAGACCCTGTATATCGGCGTGATACAATTAGCCTAAACCTGTGTAACGTTATGTCAATCAGGCTGCTTTGAACTGGATTCCGGACTCCTTGAGGCGTCTGACGAGTTCGATGGGCTGGGCGCTGCGGTTCATGATGTAGAGGTGAACGCCGGGAGCACCGCTCTCGAGCAATTCCCTGATTTGCCGGAAGGCCCAGTCGGTTCCGATTTCCAGTTCCTTTTCGGAGTCGCCTTCTGCTTCATCCAGCTTCTTGTTGAGAGTGTCGGGGATGGTTGATCCGCAAAAGCCGCAGAAGCGGCGGATTTTCTCGGCGGAGAAGATTGGCATGATGCCTGGTATAATCGGAACGGTGATTCCCATTTCACGGCATTTCTCTACATACTGGAAGTAGTCCCTGTTTTCAAAGAAGAGCTGGGTAGTGATGAAGTCAGCACCGGCATCGACCTTGATTTTGAGAGCTTTGAGATCGTCCTCATAGGAAGGGGCTTCGGGATGTTTTTCCGGGTAGCCGCCACCGCCGAGGCAGAAATCGCTGAAGTTTTCCTTGATGAAGGCAACCATGTCACTGCCGTAGCGCAGGCCGTCGGGTGCGGGCTCAAACGTTTCCTGCCCTTTCGGTGGATCGCCACGCAGGGCCATGATATTGCGGAACCCGGTCTGGTGGAATCCGGCAATAATTTCGCGGAGCTCATCGCGGCTGCTGCCCACGCAGGTGAGGTGGGGCATGACTTCAAACCCGCATTGATCCTTCAGCAATCCGGCGTAGCGGAGGGTGCGCTCGCGTGTCGTGCCACCGGCTCCGTAGGTGATGGAGACGAAGTGGGTGTCGATGACCTCTTTGAGCTTTTTGCCGTTGGCGATCATCTTTTCGCCGTCGAGTTCAGTTTTGGGCGGAAAGAATTCGACCGACAAGACGTTCTCGTGGGCATCAATGAGTTCAGAGACTGTACGTAGGCCTGACATATATATCATCAAATCAAGATGTATTGATATGTAAAGGGCTAATTCCCGCAAGTGAGCTCATGAGGCAGCCTTCTCCTGTTCAGTGCGGAGGCGGAGCTGGCCGCAGGCGGCGTCGATGTCATGACCTTTTTCCTTGCGAATGGTGTGGGAGACCCGTGCCTGTTCGAGGACTTTGGCGAAGGCTTTCTGGCGTGTGATGCCGGGGCGTTTCCATTCCAGTCCCTCTACCGTATTGTAGGGGATGAGGTTGACATGGGCGTGGAGCTCCCGGGCGATCCGGGCCAGTTCTTTTGCTTCCCCGATCATGTCGTTGATCTCCTCAATGAGGATGTACTCGAGAGTGAGCATACGACCGTGCTTTTCGGAAAACTCGGCGGCCGCGGGGATCAGTTCTTCGAGCGGATAACGGCGGTTGACGGGCATGATCCGGGAGCGAGTCTCGTTGGTGGCCCCGTGGAGGCTGATGGCGAGGCGGAACTGGGCGGGTTCAGCGGCAAGCTGCCTGATCTGCGGGACGAGGCCCGAGGTGGAGACGGTGATGCGGCGGGCGCCGAAGCGCAGACCCCAATCCGCGTTGAGGGTGCGGAGGGCCCGGACGAGGTTATCGTAATTCGCAAGGGGCTCGCCCATACCCATGAAGACGATGTTGTCGAAGCTGGCGAGGGCATCGTCGGCACGCTCTGTTTTGGGATCCTCGATATGGCAGACCTGGATGAGCTGGGCGACGATTTCGGCGGCGGTGAGGTCGCGTCGCCAGCCGGCGAGGCCGGAGGCGCAGAATCTGCACCCGTAGGCGCAACCGACCTGCGAGGAGACGCAGACGGTCTTGCGGGAATCGGTCTGGCCGACCCCTTTCTGCGGATAGCGGATGAGGACGGTTTCGATATAGTTATCGTCCTCCAGCCCGATGAGGAGCTTTTCGGTGACATCACTGGCCTTCTTGACGATGACCACCTTGCCGGGGTCGAGCACGTATTGCTCTTCTAGCCATGCACGGAGGGTTTTGGGTAGGTTGGTCATTTCCCCGAAACTCCGGACACGCTTCTTGTAAAGCCACTCCATGACCTGAGCGGCACGAAAGGACGGATGGCCTGCCTCCTTGAGGGAGACGGTCAGGCTGTCGAGGGACTCGCCATAGAGCGAGGGCTTTGCAGGTGTGAAACGCACGGTGGAGAATTAAGGAGTATGACTTTGGACTTATGAAGTCAAAAGTGTTGGGGCGCTGGACTAACTCTCGCTATGGCTCACTTCGGGTAACTCGGGCACCCGGTGAGCTACTTCACCGTTGGTGAACCCCGCAAGGGCAAGAAGGACTTTGAGTATAGATACGCCGATGCCAAGTGGCGTTTTGAGAGCGAGGAGAACCTGAACCTGTTCAAGGCCAACCCTGAAAAGTATGCCCCGCAGTTTGGCGGCTATTGTTCCTGGGCGGTATCCCAGGGCTACACCGCAGGGATCGATCCGGATGTTTGGAATATAGTTGATGACAAGCTTTACCTCAATTACAGCAGGTCCACCCGCGAACGCTGGGTTAAGGATATCCAGGGCAACATCGCCAAAGGCATCGCCAACTGGGAAACCCTGAAAGATAAATAGGCCGCTTGCACAGGTAACCCTCCGGTAACTTCAGGTATTGAAGACCCGCTAAGCAATGGGCGGGTTGGTCTTTTCGGATTAGCAGAACAGCCTCTGATACTAAATCTCATTTATTACGCAATAGTTTTATCAAAAATGCTTGCTAGCGGGTATTGGAAAAAGTACTCTAGAAGCTATCGCAACGAACACCCGTAAGTTTTACAGGACTGATGTTGATTTGACGGAAAAGACCATCGGGGTGGCAATTTTATTTTTGCTGGTCGGGGTGGCGTTCATCGTTGTGCGCGAGGGCAGCAACTACGATCCGACGCAGTATACGGGGAAGGTTGGCAGCACGGACCTCGCCGCGCTACACGACCACTGCCAATATAAAGTCGATTATCCTGAAATCATTAAACGGGCGGAAACCAACTTCGCCTAAGCTGCGAACTCACTTGGGAGGTAACACAAAACTCAGGCTTCGACTTTTTTTGCACGCTTGAGGATACGTCGACGTTCTTCGGCGTCGAGAACCCGTTTGCGCAAGCGGAGGAAATGGGGGGTTGCCTCGACGAGTTCGTCGTCGGCGATGTACTCGATGGCGCGTTCAAGGGAGAACCGGATGGGAGGCGCCAGTTGGATATTCTTGTCGTTGCCGGAGGCGCGCATGTTGTCGAGGTGTTTTTCCTTACAGGGATTGACGGGGAGGTCTTCCTTGCGCGGGCATTCGCCGATGATCTGGCCGTTATAGACCTTATCACCGGGAGCAACAAACAGCTTGCCGCGGGCCTGGATCATATCGAGGGCGTATCCGGCGGTCTTGCCGGTTTCGACAGAGCAGAGGGTTCCGGTTTTGCGCGTGATAATCTGGGCACCGAGGGGTCGGTAATCGAGGAACATATGTGAGCAGACGCCATGGCCGCTGGTAATCGTGACGAGGTCACTTTCAAAGCCGATGAGTCCTCGAGTGGAAATGATGGCCTCGACTGTAACCCCGGCGTGGTGGTGGTCCATGTTGGTAACCTGGGCCTTACGGTGGGAAAGGTTTTCCATAACGGTTCCAAGGAGATCCTCGGGGACTTCAACCCAAACGGTTTCGTAGGGTTCGTGCTGTTTGCCGTCGATTTCCTTGAGGAGGACCGTCGGGCGGGAAACCATGACCTCGTAGCCCTCGCGGCGCATGGTTTCGACTAGGATTGCTATCTGCATGGCACCGCGGGCCTCGACGAGGAAGCGGGTGCCTTCTGTGGTGTCAGAGACACGGATGGAGATATTGGCCTTGGCCTCACGCATGAGGCGTTCACGAATCTGGCGGGAGGTGACTTTCTTGCCGTCCTGCCCGGCATAGGGTCCGTCATTGACGTGAAACTCCATCTGGATGGTAGCGGGATCGATATCGACGAATTCCAGCGGCAGGGCCTCTGAAGTGGAGGCTAGGGTGTCGCCGATGTCGATGTCCTCGAAGCCGGCGATGCCAACGATATCCCCGGCGGACATTTCCTCGACTGGCTGGACACCCAGTCCGGTAAAGCGGGTGAGCTTGGTGATCTTGACGCGCTCCCGTCGTCCGTCCTTGCGGAGGGCATAGATGGTGTCACCGCTATTGACCTTACCGGAAAGAATACGGCCAATGGCGAGCTGGCCGACAAAGTCGTCCCAATCGATATTGGAAACGAGCAGACGGAAATCACCTTCTTCCACAGTAGGTGGGTGGACCCGATCGATGATGGTCTGAAAGAGGGCATCCATGTTCTGGCGGGGTCCCTCGACTTCACGGTCGGCCCAGCCGTTCTTTGCAGAGGCGTAGAGGAAAGGAGCGTTGAACTGGTCGTCGGAGGCATGGAGGTCAAGGAAGAGCTCGAGGACCTTGTCGTGGACCCAGTCGGGGCGGGCGGTACTGCGGTCGACCTTGTTGATGACGCAGATAGTACGGAGGTTGTGGCTGAGGGCCTTCCGCAGGACCCATCGGGTCTGAGCCTGTGGGCCACCGACGGCATCGGTAAGGAGGAGAACACCGTCGACCATTTTCATGACACGCTCAACCTCTGCGCCGAAGTCGGCGTGGCCGGGTGTGTCGATGATGTTAATGGTGTAGCCGTTCCACTGGATGGCGGTGTTTTTGGCTTTGATGGTGATGCCCTTTTCGCGCTCGAGGTCCATGCTGTCCATCGCACGCTCGGGAACGTCCTGGTTTTCGCGGTAAGTGCCGGATTGCTTTAGCAGGCAATCGACCAAGGTGGTCTTTCCGTGGTCAACGTGTGCGATGATGGCGATATTACGCATCATCTGTGCCGCTGATTTCTTTTGCAAAGTCGTTTCCATGAGTGATATTTACGTACGAACGGAAGGGTTGAATACCAGAC
>CAYQCG010000148.1:0-5526 GCA_964415925.1 uncultured Puniceicoccaceae bacterium
ACATCATAGATACAAACCTGATTTGCTGTCGAGGATCGTTGTAAAAATTGAGAAGCTCATCGGGATCCTCTTTGAGGTCATAAAACTCCCATTCGTCGAATTGGTAGAAATGCATTAATTTGTATCGCTCTGTCCGGATGCCGTAATGGCGCGGGACCATGTGGACACTGGGATATTCGTAGTAGTGATAGTAGATCTCTGAGCGCCAGTCGTTAGGGGTTTTCCCTTCCATTAAGGGGACGAGAGACTCTCCCTGAAGATCATCGGGGATGGGAGCCCCGGCAATATCCAGAAAAGTGGATGCATAATCGAGATTCTGGATTAAGTCCATGTTCCGTGAACCAGGTTTTATGGTGCCGGGCCACTTGACGATGAAAGGCATTTTAAGCGATTCTTCATACATCCAACGCTTGTCGTACCAGCCATGATCACCGAGATAGAAGCCCTGGTCAGAAGAATAGATGACTATGGTATTATCGCTAACGCCCAATTCCTCAAGGGTTTCCATTAACGTCCCGATGCTCTCATCAACTCCTTTGATGCAACGGAGGTAATTCTTGATGTAGCGCTGATACTTCCAGCGAACGAGTTCTTTTCCCCTGAGGTTTAATTCGTGGAAGGCTTGGTCTCTTGGCCCGTATGCAGAACGCCAGACCGAGAGTTGTGCGGGCGTCATGCGCTTCATATTCTGCCAGGCAGACTTATCCTGCGTTTCCTGAATAGCGTCGCCCTGAAAATCAGGCGTTAAATCCAGGAAGAGGTCGTAATGTAAGTCCATATGCCGGTCTATTTCCAGTTCCTGGTGTCGGGCTGGCGGGGCATTGTCCAGGTAAGTGTCGAAGAGGGTGTCGGGTTCGGGCATGGCCATATCGGCATAAAGGTCCAGATGCCTCAAGGCAGGCATCCAATTGCGGTGAGGAGCCTTGTGCTGGACCATGAGCATGAAAGGTTTGCGGGCGTCACGTTTCTCTTTGAGGTATTCGACCGCCATATCAGTGACAATGTCTGTGCAATAACCTTCAATGGTGATCTGGCCATCCGGGGTGATAAAATCCGGATTGTAATAGAGGCCCTGACCGGGCAGCACGGCCCAATCGTCATAGCCCTGGGGATGACCTCTAAGGTGTGATTTTCCGTATATGGCAGTCTGGTAACCTGCTTTTTGCAAGAGTTTGGGGAAAGTCTGCTGATTCCAATCGAAAGTATTTCCGTTATTCATGAAACCATTCTTGTGGCTGTGCTTGCCCGTCTGGATAACAGCACGACTTGGTCCGCAAATTGAATTGGTGCAGAAACTGTTCTCAAAGACCATTCCCTGACTGGCTAATTTATCGATATTTGGAGTCGGGTTAACCGACTTAAGCCAGCCATTGTAAGCCCCGATGGCATGGGGAGCGTGGTCATCAGTGAAGATGAAGACAATATTAGGCCGGTCATCAGCCAAACTGATGCCTGCAAGAACGAAGGTAAGGATGGAAGATAAGATATATTTCATAACTACTTGCCTACTCTACCGGTAAATTCGCCAAATGGTCGACTTTCAAATTGTCGCAAAAGCTCTGCCAATTCAGTTTTCATATGACGGGCGGCCCTGGGGTATTGGTCAAAGACGTTTATAGTCTCCTGTGGATCCGCATTCAAATTATAGAGCTGATCCGCGTCAAAGTAATGGGGGTTCTGTGCAGAGGAATGATGGCCCAGATGGCTGTTGCGCGTGAGATATGGTCTCTCAAGCGGCGGATCACCGTCATAAAACGGCTTAAATTTTTCACCGCGATCAATGCGTGCCTGTAATTCGGGCGGATATCGCACTGCAATGTATTTCCAGTCCTTTGACTTGACGGCACGGGAGTGACCCAGTTCACCCATGAGATAGTTCCGAATCGGCTCCTGATTACCGAATAAAGCATGCTTAAAACTGAGGCCATCTATATCATAATCAGAGGGAGGCTCGATGCCAATTATATCCAAGACCGTAGGCGCGATGTCGATGTTGGCCGTGATACCATCATAGGTAGAGCCCGGATCAATAACCCCAGTCCATTGCAGGATGATGGGCACGCGCATACCGTTATCATGAAGTGTTGTCTTTCCATAACGCCAGGAACCGTGATCGGAAGCGAAGATAACTAATGTGTTTTTCTCAATTCCGAGTTCCTTTAGTTTGTCGAGGATTGCTCCCATTCCATCGTCCAGCCATAGAGCAAAGGCTTTATCGTCTTCGAAACCTGCTTCGCGATTACGCCTTAAAACATCGTCACGGGAGGGCATGACGTCGAATCCTTCGGCGACAAAGCCCTCACCTGTCATACGAGGATCTGCATCAAGGGAATACTTATTGATCCATGGGGCAGGCCCATGGTGCAAGGTAGTGGCAAAGTAGAGGAAAAACGGTTCGTCCTTCGACTCTTCCATGAAGTCGAAAACCTTGTCTACCGTCCATTCGAGGTTGTGAACGTCTAAAGCGTCATTATAAAGCTCACGAAGATTCGCCGGGTAGACACCATCTACGAAATCGAAGCCATAAGGTTTGAGGATTTCACACCACTGCTCATGGTTGTACCGCATCTTTTCATTGACCTCAGGATCTCGGGGATCGGCGTCCATAGAGTATTTTTTGAAGGGTCCTCTTTGCAACCGGCTATTGAGCCAGTCATGCTTGACGATATGGTTTTTACCGACAAAGCCCGTTCGATAACCATACTGCTGCAAGATCTTGGCCAGATTCCATCGGTCTTCTTCTAGCTCGATGTTGTTCTCGATCTGGGTCTGCTCACCCAAGGGATGGATTTCCATGATACGTGGACCCGTGCTATGCCCAGCGTAGCGACCGGTAAGATAACTGTAGCGTGACGGTGAACAAACGGTGGAAGTAATATTAAAATCCGTCAAGAGGAGGCCGCTCTGTGCCATGCGGTCGAGTCTTGGCGTATACACCTCGCCACCCATAAAGCCCAGTGTGTCCCAACTCTGATCGTCCGTGATAATGAGGATAACATTGGGTTTATCGTGGGCCACGCGTGGCATGGCCGAAAGGACATTCGACAGTCCAATGGCAGCTAGAAGAGTGAGAAAAAGGCGTGAAAGGAGATTAATCATAACGAGCTTAAATTTATACATTAGAAATCATCCCGAGTTCCCGGGTTGGTTCTCTTGTAGAGTTCAAGATTGGGACGAATTTCACCTCGGATCAAGCGTCCAGCTTGACCTGTGAGCCACAAATAGTGGTCTGTCGGTATTTCTGAATCATAGGAAACGAATTTGGCGGGTGGATCCACGACCGGAGGATTATGGGTACATTTGAAAATGGCGGTGCCTTCGTCGACTTCATCATACATGGCGACATAGAGCATACGTGCACCGGCGGAAGCAGAAGCCTCAATCATGCCCCAGTAAAATTCACCTTTCAAACGCGGGATTTGATCCAATGGATGACGGCCACCGAATTTCAGTCGACTGAGATTATACCAGGTGAACCCCGGATAGACGTTGGGGGCGAAATCCAGACCGTTCATTCTGCACCATGCCAAATCCTGCTCGACGCGATTGTGCAAACGATCCATCTCTGCGTGGATGTAGGGGGTATAGCGCTGCGGATTCCACGGCATGATGATATCTGCCATACGCATGATATCATGCAGATAAGGGTCCGGATTGGTATCCGCCGCTAATTCCCTGAAATACGCCGGGACACCAAGCATAATGGAGCAGCCACCGTATTCGGGGTCGTTCTTGAGAAAGTCCAATAACTCCTCAAAACCGATATCACGAATGTTGTAGGGCCTGTCAGGAAACCCTAATCCCCAGATAGCGACCAAAGGTTTGCCGCGATGATAGAGGTAAGTCTGGTCGTCTCCCTGGGAGGTGATCTTCATTGTGTCGACCAGTTCCTTCCAGTCCTGAATTACACTGGAACAGTCCTCTCCATTTGGCCAGAGACCGGAGAGGTCGTACATAACAGCGATTGCGCGGTCATATTTCCGGGAAGCCTTGAAGGCATGGCCGAGAATGACACGTCCTGTCTCGCGGCTTTGGGGGGTGCGTGTGACACCGAAAAAGCGCTGCATAAACGCACCATCGATACCGTATTCCTGCATCCAGCGGAAATGAACATCTACGGTGGACTCATCCCATGAGCTGAATACACGAGCGGTCGAACCATCGGCCATTTTAAATGAAGTCGGATAGGTTTTGGTGTATTCCGACATATCGGGCCAGAGATCAATGGTGAGGTTGTAGGAGTCGAATTTGCCTTCGTTACCCCAATGGTTCCAGCCCCGGCCACTGCCGTCACCTTCGGCGCGAAACCAGCCCTGGTAACCGGTCATGACGCGACCTACATAAGAGGGGAACTTTGAACCAGCAGAATGCTTCGATCCGCCCAAAGCAGAGACCGTGAAAGATGCAAACAAGGTAATGATGAGGAGTAGTTTATGTTTCATTTTCAGGAGTTCTTCCGATACGGTGGCCAATTGCTCCGTAAAAGGCAACATAGCCATAAGCAATCAGCGGTACGATGAATGAGATCTGGAGATTCGAAAAGTCTGCAATCAATCCCTGGACAGGAGGCAGGATTGCCCCACCCAGAATAGCCATTACGAGGAGCGAAGAGGCCTGGCTCTTGTATTTACCGACACCCTCAATAGCGAGCGAGAACGTATTGGACCATCCGATGGAACTGAAGAGGCCAACCGCAACGACACACCACATGGCAATCTTGCCGCCTACAAGAATCGCCGTCAGCAAGAGCCCGACAACCGCCAGAGAGAAAAACATGAGGGTGCGGCTGGCAATACCTTGTCCGACCTGAAAGAGAATATAACAACCAACGACAAAAGGAATGTAGTTCTGGAAGACAGCCCAGTTAACAGCAATGTTTTCACTCCACTGGCCAAAGAAGGAAAATTCTCCCTCTGCCCGCAGTGCATCGAGCGGTGCGCTTTTCATGACCCAGAGGAAGACGAATGCCACGACCGGGATTGCTGCGAGCAGGATTTGCTTGGTCATGCTCTTGAGGTCACTGAGGAAGACCGCGCCCATAAAGCGTCCGATGAGGAGCCCACCCCAGTAGAGAGCCACGTATTTACTGGCCTCAATCTCCGACAAACCCATGATATCCTCGAGCCCCAGGTAGCTGATGATGGCACTGCCAACGGCAACCTCACCCCCCACATACATAAATATAGCAACTATTCCCAGTGAGACATGAGGGAACTTGAGAGCGCCAGCACCTTTCTCGATTTGACCTTCGCCGATATGGGGGAGCCGAATGAAAAAGAAAATACCTGCGAGGAGCATAAAAATAATAAAAAAGGCAAGGTATGGTATCTTGACGGAATCGGCACCGTGAGCCTCTGTGCTATGGAAATATTCAAAAATCAGGTATCCGCCAATAAGCGGCCCGATTGTAGTGCCAAAAGAATTAAAGCCTTGAGCGAGATTGAGACGGCTGGAGGCGGTTCTTTCAGGGCCAAGGATGGTGACATAGGGATTGGCTGCGATTTGCAGCATGGCAAAACCCAGGCC
>CAYQCG010000149.1:0-5525 GCA_964415925.1 uncultured Puniceicoccaceae bacterium
CGGCAGGTCGAACGGACCGCAGCGAACGCTGCTGAAGCGGTGCAAGCCTACTACCGGGCAAGGCGCAGCGGCCAAAGCGAGGTCGCCCAGATCGGGCAGGTTGAGAACGCCCTCCAGCGAGCCGTGGCGGAAGCGACCCTGAAGTACGAATCGAAGATGGTGGTGCTGGGATCGATCGTAACGGGGGCTCCTTTTCTCGGCCTCCTTGGAACCGTCTGGGGGGTGATGGACGCTTTTGGCGGAATTGCTAGCGGGGATTCGGGAGCCAGCATCCAGGCGCTCGCACCGGGCGTTTCGGGAGCCCTTCTGACCACCGTGGCAGGCCTCCTGGTGGCGATTCCCTCGGTCTTCGGCTACAACCTCCTCCTCACCCAGGTGAAACTGATGATCACGGAAGTAGAGAACTTCGCCTCATCCCTTGCCGACCGTATCGAGATCGAGGCCAACGAGGAAATGGGTGTTTAACGATGGCGCGGACATTCCACAGGAAAGGCCGGCTGGATGCGATGAGCGAAATCAACGTGACACCATTGATCGACCTTGCGTTTGCCTTACTGATTATTTTCATGATCACCGCCCCCTTGCTCGAGCAGACGATCCCCGTAAATTTGCCCAAGGAGACAGCCACGCCACAGATTACCCCTGAAGAGCCAAACATGCGAAACCTGACCCTGAATGCAGATCTGCAGATATTCTGGGAAGGGGAGGCCGTCACCAGCGAGGATCTGAAAATACGTCTGCAGGAGCTGGCCCGGATGGGTGATCCTCCGGTGATCCATCTTCGGGCGGACTCCGATTTGCCTTATCAGGCTGTGATTGACTTGATTGACCTGATTAAACGGAACCAATTGACCCGGATCAGTCTCGATACGGTTGCACGGTAATGCCTTTTTCAAGCAGCGAGCGCCAGGCCTTCACCATATCGCTCTCATTACACGGAGCGGTCCTGCTGGTTTTGCTGCTGGTGATGCTCTGGGGCTACCTCTTCCAGGAGAAGCCGGAGCAGCATGTTTTTGAACTGGTTTCGCCCTCGGCACAGCAACCCGCCCCAACGGAGCCTGCAGAGGCACCCGCTGACCTGCCACCGCTGGCGGTCGATGAAATGCCGGAAGCCCCGGATATCCCGGAACTGCCGAAGCCAAAGCCCCAACCCGCGCCGGTCAGGGAACCTGAACCACCTCCTGCCAAGCCGATTTCGGCGGAGGATTTCTACAAGCAGTTCGGCAAGCCTGATACCCCGACCACCCAGACGCGCACACCCCGGAAGGTTGAAGTGAAGGAGATCAACGTCCGGGAGATGCAGCAGCAGCTGATGCGCAACCTTACATCGGTCGCCGACCAGCAGCGGGTTTCCAACATGTCCACCGCCGACCAGGATCTCCTCAACCAATACTTTGCAGCCCTGCGCAGCCGGCTCAACGCGACCTGGCAGCAACCTCAGGATGCGCCGGCCGGCCTGTATGCCGAAGTCAGTTTTTACCTCGATGCCAACGGCAACATCAGCCAGGTGCGTATCGTGAAGTCCAGCGGACGCGAGGAATTCGACCGGTCCGTTCTGCAGGCCTTCAGGTCATTGGGCCGCTACCAGCCCACCCCTGACCGCCGCGACTACCCCCTGCGAATTCCCTTCAGGGTGTTGGAATAGGGAATTCTCGTAAGCTCTATCGCAACATGCGGTATTGGAAGCCTGCAACCTGGGCTCTAATGAATAACTAGCGGACGCAGTCTGCGGTGCCTTTAAATGGCATTGACCTGCCCGTCACTTTTGATTGTCTTTTAAGTTTCCCCAAGGGGCCGTAGCTCAGTTGGAAGAGCGCTTGCATGGCATGCAAGAGGTCGTCGGTTCGATCCCGATCGGCTCCACCAGTCTTCTCCAAGGCTACGACTGGCTGCGCCACTTGTAGTTGCCAAAATTTGTGAAATCCGAATGCCGATGGGTATCGATGGTATAGACTGCCTGTCGAAGAGCTGGAGATACTGCAAATGGAGGAGTGCTTCACAGTCGCCCGGACTAAAACCCGTAGATTAGGTGCAGACGGTATTCCTGATTCGAGGCGGCGCGGGAAACGCCAAAGAGTGCACCGAGGTTCAAGTCAAACCCGTTACCAAGATCCACCTGCAAAAGCGGACCGAGTTGGTGCTCCTGCTCATTGAAACCACCGAAGTCCGCCGTGGAGTTTAAGTCACTGTAGAGATCAAGCGATAATTTTGTTGTTTCAGTCAGGCGGTAAGCGAGGCGGGAACGCGCTTCGAGAAAGAGGCCGTCGCCCCGTTCCGGTCCGACCTGGACGCCTCCCAGAAGGTTGAGGCGGAATTCCCAGCTTTCGCTGAGCCCCCATTTACCCGTCCCTGCCAGTCGAACGCGACTGGGCCGGTCGTCCCCGTCGGCCAATTGCACGCCAAGACGAAGGGCGGCATCCCAGCCACTTTGTTCGTCTTCCAGGAATTGATACTGGGTTTCCCAGCGGAGATGATCCGTTTCGAGGGCCTGGCCGTCTTCCCTGGCAAATGCGGCGATCAGGCGCATGCGCAAGGATTCATTAAAACCATACTGGTAATGGATCCGGCTGGCGTAGCTGTCATTTCCCGGATCAAAGGCGAGGCGGAACTCTGCTGCCTGCGCTCCGGCATTAACGTCCGGGCTGAATACGTTGCTGGTATTCTGGGCCTGAAGCCATCCTGTAGAACAAAAAGTAAGCCCCACCACGAGAGTGAGGCTTTTGATGGAAATATTCCGGATCATCGATGTTACTCGACGAGTGTGACGCGGCCGTCCTCGAGGCTGTAATAGGCACCCACGATATTGACTTTGCCGCTGGCTTCCCATTCAGCGATTATCGGGCTCTTGTGACGGATATCTTGCACGGTCCGCTCGATATTGGCGTGGACAACCCGGTCGACAAATTCCGCATTCTTTGAATTCCGCTGGTTTTCGGGAAAGTCATTCTGCACGGAGAGCACTGCGGGTTGGATTTTTTCCAGCAAGGCCGAGAGATTACCGATTCGAACATAGTCAATGTAGTCGCATGCGCCCTTCACCGCACCACAAGCCTGGTGTCCCAGAACCATTATCAACTTAACACCGGCGCCGGCGGTGGCGAATTCCATGCTTCCGAGAATATCGACGTTTTCCATATTACCGGCAACACGCGCGACGAAGACATCGCCGATCCTCTGGTCAAAAACCAACTCGACGGGCACGCGGGAGTCCACGCAGGAGAGAATTATTGCCTGGGGGAACTGGCCGTCAGTAGTTGCTTTAATTTGTGCGGTTACGTTTTCGTAATTGGTAAGATTACCTTTTACGTATCGCTCGTTTCCAGCCATCAAATCCTCGAGCACAGCTTCTGGCGTCAAGGCTGACTGAGCATTTTTGTCGAGGACGATGCCGGTTTTTTTATGTTCATGTGCACTGGCAACAGTGAAGGAGAGTGACAAAAACACAGTGATGATTATCCGGTAATTTAATGTAATGTTCATGATGTATTTTCTGTACAAAAAGCCCGTCATTACAAGCTGAAGCGGTAAATAGTTCCATTGAAAGGTAGGCTGCAGCTTGAGCCAGTCTCAATTCAAATTTTTCAAGGAAGAGAATTATGATGGATCGGATTTTTCCGTGTTATTATCATGGTTGAGCTGCTTGATTAAGACCTAGGCTTGTATAAGCTGACGTGTTTTGTTGATTTGACAGCCGACAACCCTGTAGACCTAGAAATTACAATGAACGAAAATGTTACTCAAGATGCCGGTAAGTGCCCGGTTCCACATGCAAGCAATGGTTCCTCCGGAAAGTGCCCGGTAATGCACGGGGGTATGACCTCCACAGGGACCTCCGTCATGGATTGGTGGCCGAACGCTCTGAATCTCGATATTCTCCATCAACACGACACCAAAACCAATCCGATGGGAGAGGACTTCAACTATCGCGAGGAAGTCAAAAAACTGGATGTTGCAGCGCTCAAGAAAGACCTCCACGCACTGATGACGGACAGCCAGGACTGGTGGCCCGCAGACTGGGGTCACTACGGCGGTCTCATGATCCGTATGGCATGGCATGCCGCAGGCTCTTACCGCATTGCTGACGGACGGGGTGGGGGCGGCACTGGCAACCAGCGTTTCGCGCCGCTCAATTCATGGCCTGATAATGTGAACCTGGACAAAGCGCGCCGTTTGCTCTGGCCTATCAAGAAGAAATACGGCAACAGGATCAGCTGGGCCGACCTGTTCATCCTTGCCGGTAATATTGCCTACGAATCCATGGGCCTTAAAACCTACGGTATCGCCTTTGGCCGCGAAGACATCTGGCACCCGGAGAAAGACACCTATTGGGGCGCGGAAAAGGAATGGCTGGCGCCCAGCGACAGTCGTTATGAGAACGTCGATGAACCTTCCACCATGGAGAATCCGCTTGCTGCTGTGCAAATGGGCCTCATCTACGTGAATCCGCAGGGGGTCAACGGCGAACCCGATCCGCTCAAAACGGCTGCCCAGGTACGGGAGACCTTCGCACGGATGGCGATGAATGACGAGGAGACGGTTGCCTTGACTGCCGGCGGCCATACAGTGGGAAAATGCCATGGTAATGGCGACGAAAGCCTGCTGGGTCCCGATCCGGAAGGCGCGGATGTGGAGGACCAGGGTCTCGGCTGGATCAACAAGTCAACACGCGGCATTGGCCGTGACACGGTAACCAGTGGTCTTGAAGGTGCCTGGACTTCCAATCCCACGCGGTGGGACAACGGCTATTTTGAAATGCTGCTGAACCATGAATGGGAATCGCGTAAAAGCCGAGCCGGGGCCTGGCAGTGGGAACCGGTGGACATCAAGGAAGAGGATAAGCCTGTCGATGTGGAGGATCCGTCGATCCGCCACAATCCAATGATGACGGATGCGGACATGGCTATGAAAATGGATCCGGCCTATCGCAAGATATCCGAACGCTTCTACAAGGATCCCGAGTATTTATCGGAAACATTTGCGCGTGCCTGGTTCAAGCTGACTCATCGCGACATGGGTCCTAAAGTGCGTTACATCGGGCCGGATGTTCCGGAGGAGGACTTGATCTGGCAAGACCCGATACCCGCAGGCCCCACCGGCTACAATGTCGATACGGTCAAGTCGCGCATCGCAGAGAGCGGTCTTTCGATCAGCGACAGGGTTGCCACTGCTTGGGACAGTGCCCGCACTTTCCGTGGCTCGGACATGCGCGGGGGCGCCAATGGCGCACGCATTCGCCTAGCACCGCAAAAGGATTGGGAAGGGAACGAACCCGAACGTCTCAAAAAGGTGCTTGAGGTGCTTGAACCTATCGCTGTCGAAACGGGCGCCAGCCTGGCAGACGTGATCGTCCTTGCGGGCAGTCTAGGCGTCGAACAGGCAGCACAGTCAGCCGGTTTCAATGTTGCCGTTCCTTTTGCTCCCGGGCGGGGTGATGCCACCGATGAAATGACGGATGCGGACTCATTCGCTCCGCTGGAACCGATCCATGACGGCTATCGCAACTGGCAGAAGCAGGACTATGTCGT
>CAYQCG010000150.1:0-5507 GCA_964415925.1 uncultured Puniceicoccaceae bacterium
GTGCGCCATTCAGGGCCAGCTTCATGTTGCCGGTACCCGAAGCTTCCTTGCCTGCAGTGGATATCTGCTGCGATACATCCGCTGCAGGGATGATCGCCTCCGCCAGAGTGACACGGTAATTCGGCATGAAGACTACTTTCATACGGCCATTGACCCGGGAATCCGTATTAATCCGCATGCCAACTGCGTTGATCGCGTGGATGATGCGCTTGGCCATATCGTAGCCGGGTGCAGCCTTGGCGCCAAAAATGAAGACCCGGGGATAGATATCGAGGTCCGGATTATGCAGGATCCTTCGGTATAGTGTCAGGATATAAAGCAGGTTGAGATGCTGGCGCTTGTATTCATGCAGTCGCTTGATCTGGACGTCAAAAATGGCATCCGGATCCACCACCAGACTGTCACAGAGCTTGGTAATGAGGTTGGATAAATCGACCTTGTTCTCCCGCTTGACCTGCATGAACTCATCACGGAATCCATTATCCTCGATGTGCGGTTCCAGTTCGCGCAGTTTAACGAGATTGGCCGCCCAACCGTGTCCAATCGTCTTGTATAGCAACTGGCTGAGTCGCGGATTACAGGCTCGCAGCCAGCGGCGTGGTGTAATACCGTTTGTCTTGTTATTGAATTTGCCCGGATAGAGTTCGTTGAATTCGGGAAAGACCCGGTTACGCAGCAATTCCGTATGCAGGGCAGCCACACCATTGACGGAATGACTCCCGACGACCGATAGATAGGCCATCCGGATCATCTTCGGGTGGCCCTCTTCAATCAGCGAGAGGATTTCTTTCATCTGGTCGTCTCCCGGCCACTTCGCTTCGACTTCGTCTTCCAGGAAACGGCGGTTGATCTCAAATATTATTTGCAAGTGGCGTGGCAGGACCTTCTCAAACAAGGGCACACTCCAGCGCTCCAGCGCTTCCGGCAAAAGCGTATGGTTGGTATAGGCAAATGTCTTGCGTACAATGTCCCAAGCGTGATCCCACTCGATCCGCTCTTCATCCACAAGAATGCGCATGAGTTCGGCTACGGATATTGCCGGGTGTGTATCGTTGAGCTGGATGGCCACTTTTTCCGGCAAGTCATCCCAACTCCTGTTGTTCTTGCGGAAGCGGCGGAGGATGTCCTGCAGGGAACAGGCTACAAAGAAGTACTGTTGGACGAGTCGCAATTCCTTTCCACTCTCGGAATTGTCGTTTGGATAGAGCACCTTCGATATGGTCTCGGCACGGATCTTGTCCTGGACTGCCTCGGAATATCCACCTTCGTTAAATATCGTGAAATCGAATTCACGCGAAGCGCGGGATTCCCAGAGGCGCAGGAAATTAACCGTCCGTCCCCCGTAACCGCAAATCGGGATATCGTAGGGCAGGCCAATGATTTCATCCCCATCAACCCATTCTGGATGAGGATCGCCCAGTTCATTGAAGGCTGTTTCAACGCGCCCGTAAAGTTTGACCGGAACCGTATACTCCGGGCGCATGATTTCCCAGAGGTTTCCAAAGCGCAGCCAACTGTCGGGCTTTTCCACCTGACGGCCATGGACAAACTGCTGCTCAAATAGACCGAATTCGTAGTGGATCCCGTAGCCTACCGCAGGGATCTGCATGGTTGCCAGAGAATCAAGGAAGCAGGCCGCCAGACGACCAAGGCCACCGTTACCCAGCGCCATGTCATCCTCTTCCTCCATTAGCTCGCTGATATCGTGTCCAAGCTGATTGAGGGCCTCAACAGTCGGCGCGTGCAGGCCGGAATTGTAGAGATTGTTGATCATCATACGGCCCATCAGGTATTCGAGCGACATATAATAGACACGGCGATGGTTGCTTTCCGTCTGCCTGCCCATCGTCGGTATGAAGCGCTCAAGGATGCGGTCGTGGATGGCAAGGCAGGTGCACGTCCACCAGTCCCGCTTGGTCGCGGTATTCGTATCACGCGCAAGGGTATACTTCAGATGATTCAGAATCGACTGCTTGATTCCCTCGACTGAGGCGCTGATGTTGAAATTAAAGTCGTAGCGCTGACCGTCACGGGACAGATTGGACTCCCCTTTTGCGCCATTTGGCTGGCTTTCGGTTGCCGTCTTTTTGGCTGCTTTTTTGCGCGCTGCGGTTTTACGTTTTGGATCGGATGCCATGTTATTTTTTTTCCTGAGTATGATAGCAATAATACTAACCTTTAGACCTATGCGATCATGCTGTTCGTGTGAAGTCTTTAGTTGATATGTTCAGTGCAGCATACCCCTTACCAAAAACTTGATGCATGCAAGATTTTCCTGATTACCGCCGGGCGAAACGACGGGCCAGCTCGGACTGCGATAGCTCCTGTATCGTGGGTCGGCCGTCCGGATCAGCCAGAGGATTTTTGCAAGACATGAGCCGCTGTGCCAGGCTGGTGAGTTGAACATGCCCGGAAACAGAACCTTGGTTGGCCGTCCGGCGAGTCGCGATCCGGGCAAAATGTTCTTGTGCCAGGCTGTTGCGCCCCTCGATCCGGTTCTCGCGAAGGTAATCCACCGTGTCGCGCAAGAGCGCTTCCGCTTCCTCCGGATCAAACCATTCGGGAACCGAATGCAGGCGAAAATGAGACCCACCGAAAGGCTCCAGCCCGAAACCGCTCTCCACAAAGAATGATATCCGCTCCGCTAGTAATTCCGAGGCCATCGGATCGAATTCCAGCTGAACCGGAAAAAGCAGGGTTTGCCGGGCCACCGAGTGCTCTTGCAAGCTCTGGCAATAGTCCTCGTAGAGCACCCGGGCACGCGCCGCCTTGATATGGAGCAATATCAGGCTGTTTGTGCTGTCGAAGAGCGCGTAATCCCCCTGGGATAATCCAAGGAAACGCCAATCCAGACGTCGAGTCTGTTCCTTCGGCTTCAACCCTGCGTTCTGAACACTGGGCGTTGAACTGTCAGATTTTAGTTCTTCGGGTGGTGTGGAAGCTTCCCGGCTGATGACCTCTGACTTCTGACCCACAACCTCAGGTGCTATTGGTGCAACCGGCTCAACATACGATGCTTTCATCTTTCCGGTTGCCTTCGCCAGTGCCTCCAGAACTGATTCGATTACAAAACGCCGGACCGCGGGCTCATCGTGCATGCGGACTTCACGTTTGGCCGGGTGGACGTTCACATCCAGTCCCTGCGGGTCCATTTCAAGGAATGCGAAGGCAATCGGGTAACGGCCCTTGGGAATGTAGGTGTGATAGGATTCAATCAGCGCATAATTGAGCAGGCGACTGTCCACCGGTCGCTTGTTGACATACCAGTTCAGATCATGGCGAGTGGCACGGCAGGCACCCGGCTGGCCGATCAGTCCCGAAAGCCTGAACGGTCCCTCTTCGGCCTCAACCGGCATCAGCTCCTTCGCCAGGGCTGGATTGAAAATCTCCGCAATCCGGTCCCGCAAGCCAGGACATTCCGGCGACTCGAAACACACCCGTCCGTCCTCCACCAGAGTAAAAGACACCGTCGGATGAGCCACTGCCAGCAGGCGGCAGAGATGTATGATATGGGCGGACTCTGTGCTGTCTGTTTTGAGGAACTTCCGCCGTGCTGGCACGGTGTCGAAGAGCTGGCTGACCTCCACTACTGTTCCCACGGGCATGCCGGTATCACGGGTCTGACGGTGTTGTCCGCCACTGTAACGGATGTCCACACCGTGCTCCCACCCTTCTGAACGTGTTTTTAGGCTGAAGCGTGAGACACTGGCGATACTCGGCAACGCCTCCCCGCGGAATCCGAAACTCATCACCGCATTGAGGTCCTCAGTCGCCCGGATTTTGCTGGTGGCGTGGCGCTCGAGGGCCAGGTGGGCCTGGTCCGGGCTCATCCCGTGGCCGTTATCCTCGATCCGGATCAGCCGCTTGCCCCCCTGCCGGAACTCTACCGTGATGCGCGTCGCTCCAGCGTCGAGGCTGTTCTCCACCAGCTCCTTCACCACTGAAGCCGGCCGCTCCACCACCTCGCCCGCCGCAATTTGATTGGCGACGCGCTCAGGCAGTATCTGGATCGTGGATTTCAAGGGTTATAAATTCTCTTTAGTTTTATTCAGAATCGCCACTGTATGCAGGTCACATTCGCGGCCCATCGCTTCCTTGGCGCGGATGAGGGCGTCCAGTGTGAGGATGCGGCATGGTACTCACCCAAAGTAAAAGTCTCGCTCAGTTCGGTTAACGCCTCATAGTCACTCAGCCCCTTGATTTCACCCAAACAGTCGATGGGTCCCAGGTCGGTGCTCAGGTAGATGTTCTTGAAAACCTCGAGCTTGTTGTAGGGCATTCGGCAATGATCCCGAAATACCGGATTGTTGGGCTGCAGACAATCCATGAGCTTCTGCACGTTATCTTGCTCAAAGGCAATACACACATTGACATCCCGCGTCAGCATTGTGCTGCCATGAACCATTGCGGCTAATCCTCCCATAAGGACAAATTCTACTTCTGCAGCTAATAGCGTAGAGAGCAGCTTGGGGAAATCAGTCACCGTTTATTCTTCGATTGCTGATAGGCCTCCTGCCGAATTTGCATGCCATTCGCTCCATTGCTGGCAGCTTGCAGACGCTCTTCCGGTGTCATGCGCAGTGTTGCCTTAATCATTGTCACATCCAAATGCTTCGCACAGGCCGCCACTTTTTCAGCCATCGGCCTGGCCTCAAAATCTTTTGTGTCGCGAACCATGATTATGCATAAAGAGTACCACACTGCCAGTCGGAATCAAGCCGAACGATTGCACTGGCCATAGCTCTACAGCAATTCGTAGGCTCCCCGAATGCCCAACCGACTTGCCCGGGAACCCAGCCTTTATCTACAGCAGCACGCCAATAATCCGGTGGACTGGTATCCGTGGGGATATGAGGCCCTGCAGCTCGCGCAGGCCGAGGACAAGCCGCTTCTGGTCTCGATCGGCTATAGCGCCTGCCACTGGTGCCACGTCATGGCCCATGAAAGTTTCGAGAACGAGCAGATCGCAGGGATCATGAACCGCCACTTCGTCTGCGTGAAGGTCGACCGCGAGGAGCACCCGGCTCTCGATCAGGTCTACATGGAAGCAATACAAATGATGAACGGGCACGGCGGCTGGCCGCTCAACGTCTTCTGCCTGCCGGACGGGCGGCCCTTTGCCGGCGGTACCTACTTCCCTCCCGAGGACAAGGGGCAGGGCATCGTCCCCTGGCCTCAACTCTTGATGCGGGTGGCAGACTACTACCAGCGGAAAAAGGACGAACTGGTCAATAATGCCGAGTCGATTGAACAAAATTTGCAGTCGAATAACCAGCCCATCGACTTTTCCGGAGAATCCCCGAGTGCCGAAACCTATATCCAGGCGGCACGGAAAATCTGTGAAGCGCACGACGACCAGCATGGCGGTTTCGGGGAAGCGCCGAAGTTCCCACCCAGCATGACCCTGGACTTCCTCCTCAGCTTACGTAGCACACGTACAGTGGAAGAACAAACCCCGGAGCTGCGCCAGCGGATCGACCAGGTGGTGCAGCGGACATTATTCGGCA
>CAYQCG010000151.1:0-5472 GCA_964415925.1 uncultured Puniceicoccaceae bacterium
ATAGAATGGCTCGATGCGAACAACGAAATTATCGGAAGAACGTATCGTGACCGACTTCCTCCCGGTAAATATAATAATTGGAAGCGACTCGGGGGGGTTGCCAAGGTTCCGGCAGGGGTCAGTAAAGCACGTATACAACTGCTGGTATTAAATCAGGAAGACGGGGATAGCCTTCAAGTCGACGATTTTAGTGTCGTGGCATTGCCATTCGAACAGTGACCACCTTTTATTGTCTGTGATGCTGAAGCGTTCATTCGATATTCTTGTCTCCCTCGTAAGTTTGCTCTTATTGTTACCACTATTCCTTGTCATTGCCTTACTTATACGCGTCAGACTGGGTCGTCCGGTATTGTTTTACCAGGAAAGGCCAGGCATGAAGGGTAGACCTTTTCGGATCATGAAATTCCGTACAATGCTAAACGCTTTAGATGAAAATGGAAAGCCCCTGCCGGATTCGGAAAGGCTGACACCATTCGGTTGCTGGTTGCGTGAAACCAGCCTAGATGAGTTGCCGGAATTATGGAATGTGCTGAAGGGTGAAATGAGTCTGGTAGGCCCCAGGCCACTTTTGATGCAGTATTTAGAGCGATACACACCTGAGCAGGCGCGTCGTCATGAAGTCAGACCAGGTATTACCGGATGGGCTCAAATTAACGGTAGAAATGATCAAACATGGGAAGACCGGTTCCGGTTCGACGTTTGGTACGTCGATAACCATAATTTGGCTCTCGACATTAGAATACTTTTTATAACTTTCTGGAAAGCAATTCAAAGGGAAGGTATCACTGAATCCGGACATTCCACTAAAGGAGAATTCAGGGGCTAGGACTTATGAATGGTCCTGATACTTTTTCTATTCACATTATGCTTAATCAATGAATCCGGCGAATAAATCTACAGATGAAAACTATACAGAGAAGGTAGAGGAGATCATTACTGATTCCACAAGGCGCATCTTTCTCGAAAATAATATTAATATAGAATCTCTTGGTCGCGAAACGCCTATATACAGCGAAGATAGTCCTATTGATAGTCTTAATCTCGTTATGTTAATTAGTGACATCGAGCATGTGATAGGAGAACAATATAATCGGGAAATCGTTTTAGCTGACGAGAAAGCAATGAGTACCCGAAACTCCCCGTTTAGGAGTGTAGGAAGTCTTGCAGACTATGTTTGTAAACTGCTAAATACGAATTAATGAGTCGTGTATTTGTCATAACCGGTACAAGTAGGGGAATTGGCTTATCCCTGGCTACACATTATTTGGAGCAGGGTGGGATTGTATGTGGCTGCAGCAGAAAAGGGTCTGTAATCAACAACAACAATTACAGACACTATGAGCTTGATGTTTCTAATGAAGAGTTAGTGCTCGCGATGATCAGGGATGTTGCACACCGATATGAACAAATTCACGTGTTAATTAATAATGCGGGAATCGCGAGTATGAATCCGGTGCTATTAACTCCTGCTAAAAGTGTAAGAAATATTTTCGAAACAAATTTCCTTGGGAGCTTTCTGTTTTGTCGTGAAGTCGCTAAGGTTATGCTCAGGCAGAAAAACGGCCGTATTATTAATTTAAGTTCTGTCGCAAGACCGTTACACCTTGAAGGAGAGTCTATTTATGCAGCAAGTAAGGCAGCGGTTGAGAACTTCACACGCATTCTTGCGAGTGAGTTAGGCAACTCGGGAATTACAGTAAATGCATTGGGCCCATCACCTCTTCCTACGGACCTGCTGTCGGGAGTGGGAGAGGACAAAATTAAGAACTTGTTACAACTACAAGCTGTCTCACAACTAATTGAATTTGATGATGTGTGTAATGTAACTGATTTTTTTATCAGTCCTGCCAGCCGTTATATCACTGGCCAAATTATCTATCTTGGGGGAGTCTTCGGATAAGTGGCCGACCCTGGATCATGGTTTCAGACAGTTTGCGCACGACATCCGGAACGTGCCGCATTGGTTAGTCAAGACATTACTGTTTCCTATTTAGATCTATTGGAACAGTATAATAGAGATTTACAATTCTTGAAAAAGCTAGGTGTTGGTAAAGGCCAAGTGGTCGTCTTAATATCGACTAACTGTCATGAATTGGTGACAATGTTATTTGCGGTCAAAGCCTCGGATTGCGTTGTGGTGCCAATCGATAATCTTATCGAAGCAGAACTGGAAGAACGTATCAGAATAGTGTGTCCTGATTTAATATTGCGCTTACATAAAGGGCTTTGGAAAAAAGAAGAATTGGGTGATCGTGGGTCTCTAGTTAAACTGGATCCTGTAAATTGTAACTCGGGACTCGTCATTTTTACCAGCGGATCAACTGGAAAACCTAAAGCAATCTTGCATGATGCCTGCAAACTGTTATCCGGCTATGGCACCAATGAAAGAAAGAGCCTCTGTTATATTTCGATTATGGGCTTTGATCATATTGGAGGACTGGATGTATTGTTTCGTGCTTTAAAGAGTGCTTCAAGATTGGTTATACCCCGTGCTGTCGATCCTTATACTGTTGCCCTGGCAATAAATAAATATGAGGTGGAAGTTTTGCCGGTGACGCCAAGTTTTCTAAAGTTCCTTATTCTCACAGAGATTTGCAATGCAGAAGGATTTCCTTCAATCAAATATATTTCTTATGGTGCTGAGCCTATGCAAGAATCACTATTGGATGAAATTAACCGGAAATTCCCTGACGCCCGTATTCAGCAAAAGTACGGGACAAGTGAAACGGGAACTATTCGCATTACCAGCAAAGCCGGAAATAGCTTATACTTTCGCATCGATGATCCTGGTGTCCATTACCGGATAGTTGAAGGTGAGTTATATTTGAGTTCGAACACAATCGCCCTGAATGCTCCCACAGAACAACTGGGTGAATCCGGTAGACATTGGTATGCTACTGGAGATCTCGTGAAGACAATCCCGGATGGTTACATGCGAATTACAGGCCGAAAAAACGAGATGATAAATGTGGGCGGCCAGAAAGTATTGCCGCTTGAAATTGAGTCAGTCTTGCAGGCTATACCTGGCATTAAAGACTGTATGGTTTATGCGGTGCCAAACGCTTTGCTGGGGGAAGTTCCTGCAGCCGATTTAGTCACCGAGGATCCAACTGTTTCCGAAGTGGATACGCTGCGTAAAATCCGTTCATATTGCCGTAACTGCTTGGAGGACTACAAGATACCTCAAAAGGTAATTCTAGTGGAGCAAATTACACTTGGACGAAGGCTGAAAAAAAAGCGTAAGGTACATTTTGCACCGTAGTGTGATCTTATGAAAAATCTCATCATCATAGGGGCTGGAAGCTTTGGCCGGGAAGTAATGCATTGGGCAAGGGCCAGCCGTGCCTATGATCGTGACTGGCGCCTAAAGGGATTTCTGGATGATAATCTCAATGTACTTGATAAGTTTAACTATACCATCCCGATTTTGGCGACTACAGGTGAATACGAACCTGAGACGAATGATGTTTTTGTCTGTGCTGTGGGTGATCCGGCTATGAAGAAGAAACTTTGCGGAATCCTTTTGGAAAAGGGTGCGCAATTTACTAACGTCATCCATCCCTCTGTCATAATCACAGATACAAGCAGCTTGGGCAACGGTGTGATTCTGTGCCCTAATGTGACCGTATCATGTAATACGCGCCTTGGAAATTTTGTGTCAATTAATGTCGCCAGTATCATCAGCCATGATGTTGTTATTGAAGATTACTGCCAGTTAAGTAACCTCTGTGATTTGACAGGCAAAACATATTTGGAGGAAGGTGTTTTTCTCGGTAGTCATGCTTCAATCTTACCCGGAGTGAGAGTTGGAGCATGGTCTAAAGTTGGAGCCGGCAGTATTGTTCTGAGTGATGTTAAATCCGGAATTACAGTGATTGGCATTCCTGCGCGGCCTTTACCCTCAAGGGAAAAGTAGACAATGTGTATGCGCTTTCATTTTACCTTTCTTGGCCTATTGCTGATAGCAAGCATCATGCTTCAGTTCGGATTTCATAAGCCTGAGACCAATTTTGCAGTGACGATCAATTTAGAGAATAAAATACCCCAAAATCTTGCCGGTTGGGATAGCGAGGACTTGCCTTTAGGCGCTAATGAAATAATCGAAGCAGCAGCCAACCGGCAGCTAGTCCTGGATGACTTTATTATACGCCGCTACAGCCGTGGACAGGTAGAGCTGACGGTTTATATTGGTTATTGGGCAGAAGGTAAGATGGACACCCGTTTTGTAGCCTCTCATACGCCTGATCGATGCTGGACTAAGAATGGATGGATTTGTATTGAGCAGGAGTATAATGAACCGATAATATTGATCGATGAGACCACGAAACCCTCCCAATACCGTATTTTTGAAATTAATCAGCAACCGGTATATGTCTATTACTGGCATTTGGTTGGCAATGACGTCTACGATTACGGAGAGCGGTTCAATAATATTCCTGATCCAGCGAAATACGTTCGTGATTTTATCAGGCAACTTAAGGATGGTACGCCTGAACAATATTTTATAAGAATTAATAGTAATGTGCCTTTTACGGGTTTGTTTGAGAACAGCAGCCTGAAACCCCTCTGGCAGGATCTACTCTCGATTGGACTGGCTGCACAGCCTGCTGAATCATGAATGAGAGAATTTTCTTATCGCCCCCGCATATGGGTGGAAAAGAGTTGGATTTTATCAGGGAGGCTTTTGCCAGTAACTACATTGCTCCTGCAGGCCAGCAAATAGACTTATTCGAAAAGGAGTTTTCAGAGGTATTGAATAACCCTTGTTGCGTTGCTCTCAGTAGCGGTACAGCCGCCTTGCATCTTGCTCTTCAGGCTATTGGCATTGGGCCCGGAGACCGCGTATTTGTCTCTAACTTCACGTTTGTGGCCACCGTTAATCCGATCCTGTATCTTGGCGCTGAGCCTGTATTGATTGATTCTAATCCTGATACCTGGAACATCGACGTCGATCTACTTTCTCGGGCTTTGGCTGACGCTGATCGTCAGAATAAATTACCTAAGGCTCTTATTGTTACGCACCTTTACGGTATACCTGCTCCCATGGAAGATATCGTAAGCAAATGTGAACCTTATAACATTCCTGTTATTGAAGATGCGGCAGAAGCATTGGGCACAAAGGTTGGAGATACTTTTGCCGGAACCGTTGGGGCTTGCGGTTTCTTTTCTTTCAATGGCAATAAACTCATCACAACCGGTGGTGGAGGTATGCTGGTTACCTCCAGGAAAGAAATTGCTGAAAAAGTACGTAAGTTATCTGCTCAAGCTCGTGAAAAGGCTATGTACAACGACCCCAATGAATACGGAAATAATTATCGCATGAGCAACGTTCTTGCCGCAATCGGAAGAGGACAATTGCGTGTCTTAAACGATCACTTAAGTCTCCGAAGACGAAATTTTAATTATTACAAAAGCAAACTTTCTGAATGCGAGGAAATCCAGTTTATGCCGGAACCGGTGTTTGGTGTATGT
>CAYQCG010000152.1:0-5461 GCA_964415925.1 uncultured Puniceicoccaceae bacterium
GTTCGGGATAGGGTATACGGACTTATCCAATGCCCTGAACGGCGAGCTGGTTGTATTGCCGGTGCTGCTGGCGTTATTTTTCGGAAAGTTTGCGGCAACGGTTTGCGCCTATGCATCAGGGGCGAGCGGGGGCCTCTTCGCGCCGGCGTTATTTCTCGGAGGCATGCTGGGAGCGATCCTGGGGGTGGTCGGCAACCTGTTGTTCGGCTGGAGCAGCGAGGTAGTGGGTGCGATTGCGCTGCTGGGAATGGGGGCGTTTTTTGCGGCGGTGATCCGTTGTCCAATGACGTCGTGGATGATCATCTTTGAGCTGACGCGCAACTATACGCTGATGCTGCCGCTGATGGTGGGGAACATCCTGGCATTCGTGCTGGCGAGCAAGTGGCAGCCTGTTGGCCTCTACGATTCATTACTGCTGCAGGACAAGATCAACCTGAAGAAGATGCCGAGCTATCAGGGGGAGCAGGACTGGCGGAACCTGCCGGTGCAGACGATCATGACATTCGAGGCGGTCACAGCAGATGCCGAGCGAAGCGTGAAGGAGAACCTGGAACGACTCAAGGAGCAGAAGCACCATGCCTACCCGGTGCTTAACAACAGGGGGCTTTTGTGCGGGGTGATTACGCATCACGAACTGGTAGATGCGATGCGGGAAAAAGCGAATGAATTGCTCAAGGATGTTTTACCGGAAAAAGCTCTGGTGACGGTGCATCCGGAACAGTCGATCCGTGATACGGCGCAGGTGATGGTATTGGGCGAGGTGGAGCAGGCACCGGTGGTGAGCCGGACAGAGGAGCGAAAGCTACTGGGGATTGTGACGCTGCACGATATTGCGCGCCAGCAGAACGCGATTACGGAAAGCATCGGACGCTAGTCAAAGAAGGCCCGATTCGGAAAAACTGTAATATCCCCGGCCGAGGGGGTCAGCGGAGACATCTCCGACAATGACATGGTCGAGGAGGTCGATACCGATGGTTTCGGCAGAGTTTCTCAATTTACGGGTGGCTTGCAAGTCAGCGGAGCTGGGAGCGGGGTCACCGCTGGGGTGGTTGTGGACACAGACGATGGATGTGGCGGCGTTGCGGATGGCTTCGCGAAAGACCTCACGCGGGTGAACGAGGCTGGAATTGGCGATGCCTGAGGTGATTTCAATCCGTCGGATGAGGCGGTGCTTGGTGTTGAGGCAAAGGATCCAGAATTTCTCGACGGTCATGCCCTGGCAAACGGGTTGCATATAGGTCTGGATTTTATCCGGACTGTCGAGGACGGGCTTTTCACCGCCACCCTGAATGAGGATACGACGGGCGATCTCAATTACGGTAATGAGCTGGAGCGCTTTCACATGGCCGATGCCGGGGAGTTTCCGGAAGTCATCCACGCTCCACTGGAGGAGGCCCGAGAGGGAACCGGCATCGCTGATCAAGCAGCCGGCGAGTGTGAGTACGTCCATGCGGGCACTACCGCTGCGCAGAAGCATGGCGAGGAGTTCGGTATCGCTGAGGGATTTAGGGCCCATGCTCTCGAGGCGCTCCTGAGGGCGTTCATTGACGGCCATGTCGCGCAGGCGCAGGCTCTGGATATAGGGTTCCGGCATAGGAGAGGCATAGCCGAAGAGGAGGCAAAAAACAAGAACGCTATTTCCTTATTGCGCTATTGTTGTCTCAAAAGTATTTCACGAAAGCGTCCTTACGGAGACGCTCGATCCAAGCTTTCTGGGCTTGCCGCGAGATCTGGTTGGCGAGGATTTCCTCGATACGCTCGCGAACGTCTTCCATGGGCTGGATACCCTCATCCTTACGTCCTTCCACAAAGAGAATGTAGACCTGGTCGCCGATAACGACGGGTTCGCTGTATTCGCCTTGATCGAGATTGAAGGCGGCTACACTGAGTTCGGTGCGGAGGTCTGTCCGGTTGACCCATCCCCAGTCACCGCCTGATTCACTGCGTGAATCCTGGCTGTGTCTGCGGGCGAGTTCGGCAAAGTTGGCACCATTATCCAGTTCCTCGATGATACTGCGGGCATTCTGGAGGATGAGCTGACGGGGCTCGTCCGCAATGGGCCGGAGGAGGATGAGGCGCAGATGGACGCTTTCCTCCTCATAGAAATACATTTTGTTTTCGTTATAGAAGGACTCGATGCGTTCAGGGCTGACTTCTGCAGCACTTTGCTGGAGTTGGCCACGCATGACGCTGACGATAATACGCTCAAAGAGATCGCGTTTAAAATCGGCAAGGGTCTTACCCTCGTTCCTGAGATGTTCGTGGAGAGCGGACCGGTCACCGTTGAAATTTTCCGCGAGAATATTGTCGAATTCATCCTCAACGGCGGTACCGGGGAGTTTGAATTTCTCCTGCTCCTCATATTCCTTGAGAATGACGACACGGTCGATGAGGTTCTGGAGGATTTCACGATAGAGTTCGGACATTTTTTCATCGAACTCTTCTTTTGTCCGGGATTCACGTTGAACCTGGGGGATCAGGCTGAAAAGTTCACGCCGGATCTCACCAAAGGTGATCACACGGGATTCAACCTGGGCGGCGATTCCTTCCTTGAAAGGAGGCTGCCAGATTTTGTGGACGGTCTGTGCTTGGAGGGTAATGCCGGTAGCAATTACCAGCGGAATGAATATGGCACTAATGGTTTTACTCATGATGTGGGAACTTGCCGCTTGAGGAATGTGATGATTTCTTCGAGACGTTCCATCGGTAGTTGTGCGGTTAACCGGGGGAACCGGTTACCTGCTTTCAGATAATCCTCTACTTTGCCGCTGGCTTTGCGGCATTTCAAGCGATTTCCTTCGCTTTCGACCGAGCGGAGCCGGCACAGTTCCGCCCAAATGCGGATTTCAGTGAGATACAAAAGAGCCCTGACCGGCGGGGGCGGTTCTCCAAAACGATCTTCCAGGCTCTCCGAAATATTCGTCAGTGAATCAGTGTTTTCGGCCATCGCCAGCTGTCTGTAAAAGTCGATCCTGAGGCGTGGTTCATTAATATACTTCTCGGGTAGGTAGGCTTCGATACTATCAATCTGGGTGCCTTCGAGTTCGGCTTCCTTGAGGGCTTCATAACCGACAGCCACGCGATCATCGGCAATGTGGGAATCATGCCGTCCTTCAACGACGAAATCGAGTCGGACACTGGCGCGGACCTGAGTGGCGGAGGGATCACCCTTAAGCCTGGCGATACTTTGCCGGAGGAGAGAACAGTAGAGGTCGAAGCCTACACCGGCAATGTGGCCGCTTTGCTGGGCTCCGAGAATGTTTCCGGCTCCCCGCAGCTCGAGGTCCCGCATGGCGATGCGGAATCCGGCGCCAAGCTGGTTGTGCTGGCGCATCGTGGCGAGACGCTTGCGAGCCTGATCGAGAACGCGGCTGTGGCGGTGGAGCAGCAGGTAGGCATATGCCTGACGGTTGAAACGCCCGACGCGTCCACGCAGCTGGTAGAGCTGGGACAGGCCAAAGCGATCGGCTCCCTCAATGATGAGGGTATTACAATTGGGAATATCGAGACCGCTTTCGATGATGGTGGTGCAGACGAGAATGTCATATTCACCGGCGACGAAACGGGTCATGATTTTTTCCAGGGCGTGCTCGGTCATCTGCCCATGACCGACGGCAATACGGGCATTGGGCGCCATTTCCTGCAGGCGGTCTGCCGCTTCCTGAATCGTGCCAACACGGTTATGGAGATAAAACACCTGGCCACCGCGCCCGAGTTCAGCCATGATGGCATTCCTGACGAGCTTCGGATCATAGCTCTTGACCATTGTCTGGATCGGGAGGCGGTCGACCGGAGGCGTCTCAATAACAGAGAGCTGCCTTGCCCCCATGAGGGCCATGTAGAGGGTACGAGGAATGGGTGTCGCACTCATACTGATGACATCCACATTGAGGCTCATCTGCTTGAGCCTTTCCTTGTGGCGAACGCCGAAACGGTGTTCCTCATCGATAACGAGGAGACCGAGGCTACTGAAGTTGACGTCTTTGGAGAGGAGGCGATGGGTTCCAATCAGGATATCCACTTTACCTTCCTCGACCTGCTTGAGGATTTGAAACTGTTGCGCCTTGTTCCTGAAACGGCTGAGCATCTCGACGGAAAAGGGGTATTCGGCAAGCCGTTCGCGGAAGGTATTGAAATGCTGTTGGGCGAGCACAGTCGTGGGGACCAGAACGGCTACCTGTTTGCCTTCCATGATAGCCTTGAAAGCGGCCCTGATGGCGACCTCGGTTTTACCAAAGCCTACATCGCCGCAGATCAGCCGGTCCATGGCCTGTGGTTTCTCCATGTCGCCCTTGGTTTCCTCGATGGCTTTCAACTGGTCACGTGTTTCCTGGTGAGGAAAGGAATTCTCGAAAGTTCGTTGCCATTCAGTATCCGGGTTGAAAGCGAAGCCCTGATGACTTTCCCTTGCGGCCTGGAGTTTGAGGAGTTCGGCGGCGAAATCGAGGGTGGCTTTTTCAGCGGCACGTCGGGTTTTCTCCCACTGGTTGGTGCCGAGTCGACCGAGTTTGGGAGCGACTTTGCTCAAGCCCACGTAGCGGCTCAGGAGATGTGATTCCTGCAAGGGCAGGTGAAGGGTCAGGCTTTCATCAAATTCCAGCGAAATAACTTCTTCCTCGCGACCACCGAGTTCCATTCGGGAGAGTCCCTTGTAGTGACAAACACCATGGGAGAGGTGGACAAGATAGTCGCCTTCGACCAACTCACTGAAGTCGAGCAGCTGGTCGACTGCATGCCGCTGCACTCTACGCCGGTTACGGATAGCTGCGGCCTGTTGCCGATAGCGTGCAAAAATGTCACTAGCGGTAGCAAGCAGTAGCGGTTGGTCATTCTGGCTGCCGGGCCAGACGAATGCATTAACCGGGCGACCACCATAGAAACCTCTTCGAATGGGTCCATGGATGTATCGTGGCTTGACTGTGCTCCATTCAGGTTTCTCCTTGAGGATTTCACGCAGGCGTTCCTTTTCACCTTCGTTCTGGATCACGATCCAGAGCACCGCACCCTCGTTGTGCCATTGGAGCATTTGCTCAAGGAGGCGGTTGCGTGAGGCGGTATCGGCTTCGACACGGTCCATACCGAGGAGGTCTTCAGGTGAAGGGAGGCGATAATCCTCAAGACTTTCGCTGATCAGACTGATGCGCCTGCTGTTTTCTCCGAAAAGAGAGGTTCCCGATTCAAATTCAGCCAAGCCGATGAAACGGTCACGGGCCTGTTCCCTGTCCTCAAAAAGATTATCGAAGGTTACGCGGCTGTGCTGGATCCTTTCGAAGGTGGTAAAGATGTCGTTGTTATCCTCGGCCAGCTTTGCAGGTTCGACGAAATACCAGTCCACTGATGGCCCGAAATAGTCGAGGATATTCCTTTCATTACGTTTGCCCAGTAAAGGCTTGAAGGAGGCAATATCGAAGCTGTTGACAGTATCCAGAGAGAGTTGGGTAGTGGAATCAAATGACTTGAT
>CAYQCG010000153.1:0-5458 GCA_964415925.1 uncultured Puniceicoccaceae bacterium
ACCGTGATCATCCGGTCCTCTTCGGAGGTGAACTACAGCCAGAAACCTATGGTGAATTCCAGGAGGAAATGGACTGCTTCAACCGCAATCTGTGCGAAATTATGGCAGAGGGTGACGCCGGCGGCCGCGTATTCACTTTCCCAATACCTACGGTTAACCTGACACACGACTTTGACTGGGACAACCCAAACCTGAATGCGCTCTGGGAAATGACGGGGCGCTATGGCGTTCCCTATTTTTCCAACTTTATCAACTCGGACATGGACCCGGAAGATTCCCGTTCCATGTGCTGTCGATTACGCATTGACAATACCCAGCTGGAGCACAGGGGTGGAGGCCTCTTTGGTGCCCATCCCCTGACCGGTTCAATTGGCGTAGTCACCATTAACCTCCCAAGAATCGGATACGAAGTCATTAACGATCCGGATTTCCAGTCCCGGCTAGCTTTCCAGATGGAACTAGCCCGCGACAGTCTCGAAATCAAGCGGAAGCTCCTTGAGCGACTGACCGAAGGCAACCTGTATCCCTACACCAGTTTCTATCTGCGCGATCTGAAGCAAAAGACGGGAACTTTCTGGCAAAATCATTTCTCCACTATCGGTCTGATCGGGATGAATGAAGCCAGCATGAACCTACTGGGATGTACTATTGCGGAACCGGAAGGACAGGCATTTGCAGTGCGAACTCTGGAATTCATGCGAAATCGCCTGCAGCAATTTCAAAAGGACACGGGTCATTTATATAACCTTGAAGCCACGCCCGCTGAAAGCACCAGTTATCGCCTGGCAAAACTGGATAAGGCAAAAATGCCATCAATCAAGGTGGCCAATGAGGAAGAAGTACGCCAGCAGGACGCCGCACCCTTCTACACGAACTCGACGCATCTTCCCGTCAATTACACGGACGACCTGTTTGAAGCGCTGGAATTGCAAGATCCGCTGCAAACCCTTTACACCGGAGGCACCGTCTTGCATCTCTTTCTGGGTGAACGTATCCGGGACCATCGTGTTGTCAGGCAACTGGTTCAATCGGTTGCAGAAAACTACCGCCTCCCGTACTTTTCCCTGACGCCGACATTCTCTGTTTGTCCGGAACACGGCTATCTGGATGGTGAAAAACAGGTGTGTCCACATTGTCATCGTGATTGTGAAGTCTATTCCCGGGTGGTGGGCTATCTGCGTCCCGTCCAGCAGTGGAACAAGGGAAAGCAGGCTGAGTACGGGCTGCGGGCAACACTTGACCTGCCGGAATTACAGGAACATCCGGGTCCTGTATCGCAAGTGCAGGAAGAAGTTCCATTACAAGAGAATGGTCAGATTAGAAAAACTATGATAAAATAAACTTTACTTTAGATTTACTTATTATATAGGATGCACTTTATGCGCATAGGTGGCATACAGAAAACATCCATGATTGATTTTCCCGGCTATGTTTCAGCCGTGGTTTTTACACAAGGTTGTGAGTGGCGCTGTGCATACTGCCACAACCCTTCCCTGGTGGTGCCGCGCGAGTATTCTGAAACGGTTTCCGAAACCCAGGTTCTGCGTTTTCTGAAGCGGCGGGTCGGCCGATTGAAGGGTGTAGTGATCTCCGGAGGTGAACCTACCCTGCAGTCGGATCTAACCGAATTCATTCAAAAGGTACGCGAATTGGGTTATGCTGTAAAGCTCGATACGAACGGTTCCAATCCTGGCCTGCTTCGTGAGTTGATCCGCGATGATATGGTAGACTATATTGCCATGGACGTGAAGGCTCCGCTCGATAGTTACCAGATGGTAACCTGTTCACGAGCCAGCAAGGAGGATATCCGCAGTTCCATCTGGTTGTTGAAATCTTCCGGTATCGACTACGAATTCCGTACCACTGCCGTTCCCGGTTTGCACACCCTGAAGGAGTTGAAGGCTATTGCCGATTTATTGAGAGGAGCGGATCGCTATGTCATACAGCCGTTTCGTTCCGGCACAACCTTGCACCCGGCACTCCGTGACCGGGGATCTTTCCCGACCCGGCAGCTCAAAACCCATGCCCAGTATTTCAAAAAGAGGGTCAAGGAATTCGTTGTTCTCGAACCGGATGATACTGAAGCCTCCCTGCCTCTGGCTGAAGCGGTTTAGATGGGTGTCGACAAAGGTTGTCCGTTGTGTTGAGGCCCCAGATCCAAAAGCCATGGCGCGGAAACTTTGGCCCATTCTTCAGGATCGGGTGAACTTTCTGCGCCCGGACCAAAACAACTTCTAAGCATTTGTGTATCCACCACGTTTGGAGAGAGGGGTATCACCGCCAATCCTTTGGGGACTTCCTGTGCAACCGCTCGTGACAGACCCTCGATAGCCCACTTGCTGCAGCAGTAGGGCGCCACTTCCGGGGATACACTACGGCCCCAGCCACTGCTTAAGTTGACCATAATCCCGCTGCCATGTTTGATCATGGAGGGGAGAAAGGCCCGCATGACGTTGGCCACACCTTTGATATTTATATCAATGACCTGGTCGAATTCCTCCGGTGGGACATCGACGAATAGTGCATTTCGGTTAATTATTCCCGCATTATTAAAAACCAGACTCGGTGGCCCGAACTGGGTAACTGTGGCATGAGCCCAGGCTTCCACCTCTTCGCGGTTCGTCACATCGATAATACTGAAGAGTCCTTTTATTCGTTCGTCATCATTCAGAATGTCGATCGCATCCGGATCACGCCCACAACCGATTATTCGGTGACCTAAACGTCCGAATTCCTCTGTAAGAGCTCGCCCAATACCCTTGGTGGCTCCTGTGATGATGATATTTCGCGCCATACGCCTATCAACAAACAGACTCCCTCTTGACTACAAGGAAATTCAACAAATGGCACTTTTACCGTGCGCAATCGTCATTTCCGCGTTTAGCTGCGACGTATATGGAATTGATTTTTATGGGGACAGGAACATCCCAGGGCGTGCCTGTTATTGCACAGCCTGAAGATATATCCATTGATCTGGATAATCCGAAAAACTGGCGGACCCGTTCCAGTATTCACCTTAATATGGACGGCATGCATCTTCAGGTGGATGCAGCCCAGGAATTCCGTTTGCAGTGTATCCGGGAAAATATCCCGGCAGTCGATGTCTTCTTTCTGACCCATGGCCATGCGGACCATATTCTCGGTATGGACGACTTGCGGCGCTTCTGTGACATGCGGGGAGGGGACGCCTTGCCCGTCTACAGTTCGCCACAGGGCCTGCACAGGATACGCGAAGTCTATCCCTATGCCATCCGCGACAAACCCGAATTTAAAGGCTATCCGGCATTCAAACTTCTCGAGATGCCTATACTACTTGAATTACCCTGCGGTACGATCGAATCTACTTATTTACCTCATGGACAGATAGAGGTTCTCGGTCTTGTGTTCACCGAAAAATCGACAGGCAGGAAATTAACCTACTATACCGATTGCGGTGATGTTCCACCTGAAGCCATGAAACTCGCTACGGGAAGCGACGTGGTTGTCCTTGATGGCCTCCGACCCCAGCCACATCCGTCCCACATGTGCATCGATAAAGCCGTTGAAGTTGCCAAGATCCTAGACGCCCAACAAACCTATTTCACCCATATGACCCTGTATATTGACCATGACCCCGATGACAGGGAACTGCCCGACGGCATCAACTTTGCCTGGGATGGCCTGAGACTGAATATTTGATTTGGGTAGACTACGCTTCCACTTCCTGCCAGTGGCCGATAGCCCGGTATTTGGCATAGCGCTGTTCCAAAAGTTTGGATATATCTGTTGAGACCAGGGTCTTAAGGTTTTTCTTCAGGGCTTTGCGTAAATTTGCTGCCGCTTTTTCCGGATCGGTGTGCGCGCCTCCGAGCGGTTCCTTGATCAACTCGTCGGCAATACCTTGCTCAAGCAGTTTGCGTCCTCCCAACTGGAGAGCCTCTGCTGCTTTTTCAGCATAATCCCGAGAGCGCCATAAGATGGCGGCGCATCCTTCCGGAGGAATGACTGAGTAATAGGCGTGCTCCATTACCAAAAGCTTGTCGACAACCGCGATACCCAGTGCACCACCAGATCCACCTTCACCCAGAATGGCTCCGAGGATGGGTGTCTTCAGTCGGGACATTTCGAGAAGGTTTATTGCAATGGCCTCCGAAACATGGCGTTCTTCCGAACCGACTCCCGCAAAAGCGGCCTTGGTGTCAATTAAACATATTACAGGCAAGCTGAACTTCTCTGCCATTTTCATCAAACGAAGGGCTTTTCGATAACCTTCGGGGTGAGGCATTCCAAAATTACGGGCGAGGTTTTCCTTCGTATCACGCCCTTTTTGCTGGGCGATCAACATGACCGGGTTTCCTTCGAAGTTGGCTGTCCCTCCAATTAAAGCCTGATCATCGCCGTAACGCCTGTCACCGTGCAGTTCTTCAAAATCGCTGAAAATACGCTCAATATAATCGAGGGCATAAGGTCTGAGTGGATGGCGTGCCAGTTGAACCTGCTGCCAGGCCGTCAGGTTTGCGTATATTTCACGTTTCGTCTTTTCGATTCGTTCTTTAATGGCTTTGACTTCTCCGGAAACATCAAAGTTTGTCTCACGGGATGTATTCTGTAGCTCATCCAATCGCTGCTGCAAAGAACGCAGAGGTTTTTCAAAATCCAGGCTGTAGGGAGACTTCTCCATAATTATATTGAGGCATCGCGAGATGTTGCTGTCAATGCACCTGACATCTGAATTATCCGCCTTTCAGTTCATCTTTCCAGCTCAGCATGCGCGCTTGCGCGCCATGATGCTCCGCTTTCTCCTTGTCACCCCTTTCCATCCATATGCGTGACAGGCTGGTATGAATGTGAATATCGTCCGGGGAGATACTGACGGCTTTTTCTGCGGCTTCTAGGGCCTTGTCCAGTTTGCGCATGGAAAAATACACTTCCGCGCAGGCATGCCACGCCTCAAATGAATCCGGCTTGATCTTGATTGCTTTATCGAGCTTGGTTAAAGCTTTCTCATTGTCGCCCAAAGTGTAATCCAGGGTTGCCTCTTCAATCAGGTTCTTAACGTTGTCTTCACTCATAATTCCAATACTGCGTGCTCCTGCCACCTCTGCAAGTTTCGCTTCCTTTAGCGTGTTAGAAATACACTTGCTTCAAGGATCTATCACCTTTGCATAAGTAACATGTCGCGATTAAGGCATCCACTCCGCCGTCCTTCCATGCGTGTCCACAATCCTTTTGTAATGGCCCGTCGTTCCAGTATTCATGGCGAAGGACTCTTTGCCCGGCGTCACATCTCACGCGGTACCCGCATCATTGAATACCAGGGACAAAAGGTGAGTAAAAATGAATCCAACCGTCGTGGACTGGATCGTTTTGAGGAAGCCAAAGGCGATGGAGGCGGATCTGTTTACATCTTCGAAGTCAATAAGCACTTCGATATTGACGGGAACTTCAAGTGGAACATCGCTCGGCTCGCGAATCTTTC
>CAYQCG010000154.1:0-5436 GCA_964415925.1 uncultured Puniceicoccaceae bacterium
AAGTCGCCTTTTCTGTACCGCCGCCACCCTTGTTTAATTCTGTACGGTAGTGAAATCCTGAACACCAATCCTTCAATCAGTGCGCTTAATCTTCCTGAACCACAGACCAGAATGCTTCAGAACCTGTTAGTTAAGGATCCCGCTTCTCGTGCTTCCGATGCGAATGAAGTCATTCAGTTTCTCGTACATGATGCCCGTTACGAATCGGTGCGGGAAACTTTCCCGGTACAGGAAAGTTACCTGCAAGCTGCTGAGTTTGTGGGGCGAGACGTTGAGCTTGAACAGTTAACCGATGCCCTGGAACAAGCACAGCGAGGTCAGGGGCAATCCTTGCTGATTGGTGGAGAATCCGGCGTGGGCAAATCACGCCTTTTGGATGAGTTACGAACGCACTCGCTTGTTGCTGGTGCGCTTGTTGTGCGCGGGCAGGCAATTACTGAGGGCGGCGCACCGTACCATTTATGGCGCGATTGTCTGCGCCGTCTGGTCATCCGGACAAGCCTGACAAAGCTGGAGGCACAGGTGCTAAAGCTGCTGGTTCCTGATATTGCCGACCTTCTCGGCTATGACGTGGCAGAAGCGCCTCGACTGGACCCGCAATCGGCACAGGAACGCTTGATCGGTGTGATTGAAAGTGTCATCAGGAAGCAAGCCCTGCCCATTGTTTTTCTCCTCGAAGATTTACAGTGGGCAAGGGAAAGTTTGGCTGTGTTAAAGCATCTTGTTCGGATCGGAGGTGGTCTACCTGTGCTGATTGTTGCGACCTATCGAAACAATGAGCGCCCTGACCTGCCGCTTGACCTGCCAGAAGCACAGCTTTTAGAACTTAACCGATTGGGCAAAGCATCCATCGAAGCCCTCACGGTTTCCATGCTCGGTGAAACCGGGCGGCGGGCGCAACTAATTGATTTACTACAGCGAGAAACCGGGGGCAACGCCTTTTTCATGGTGGAAGTGGTTCGTGCTCTGGCTGAGGAGGCAGGTGATCTAAACCGGATTGGGCAGATATCGCTGCCCCCAACCGTTTTTGCCGGTGCAGTTGTTCAGCGTCGTCTGAGTCAGGTTCCTGTGGCGGCACATCCCCTGCTTCAACTGGCCGCAATTGCCGGGCGTGCCCTGGATTTAGCGGTGCTGACTGTCCTCGCACCCGAAGACGACTTACCCTATTGGCTGTCATCTGTTGGGAGTGTGATTGAACTTCAGGATGAACGATACCGCTTCATTCATGACAAACTCCGCGAGGCTGTTCTTTCCAGTATTAGAGCAGATCAACGGCGTAGGCTGCACTGGCAGGTGGCGCAGACGCTGGAGCAGGTATACCCTGAAAATGAGGCTTATTATGCTGCGCTGGCGGGTCATTACCATGATGCCGAACTGCCGCAAAAAGAACAACATTATGCGATTTTGGCAGGGATACAAGCACTGCGGAATGGTGCAACACGCGATGCGATCCGGTTCTTAGAGCGTGCGCTGGAATTGCATCAGCATGTTCCCCTGAACACAGAGCAACTGGGCGAACTTGAAGGCTACCTCGGATCAGCCTATTACGAACTCCCGGTTTTTGAGAAAGCACTTACCCATCTCCAGCGTGCAGTCGCTCTGCTGGATACGTCTATCCCCAATTTACGGTGGCAACTTGCGTTTAAGCTCATGCCAAACGTTATTCGACAGCTATGGCAGGTTGTGACCGGGTACAGTGCGAAGCGTGTTCCTCCCAAAAAACAGGAAATGACGGAGACGCTCACCCATTTCTACGATCAATTGTGGCAAATTGCCCTCACTGCGAATGACCCGCTCTCGTTTATTTACACCGGGCTTCGTGGATTAACTGTCGCGCAAAAGACCGGGGTTTCGCCCGCATTATGCGGGATGTATGGCATTAATGCGCTGGTCGTCGGGTCGCTGCGGCTTGATGGTCTGGCACAGCACTATGATAGGAAGATGCACGAAATCCTACCGGAGCTTCCCCCCTCTACGGGCGTTGCTCGCGGTTTCGTCGGTGGGGCGGTCTATTACCTGGGGACAGGGCAGTATGAGCGGGCAATCCGTATGGCAGATGAGGCGGCTACCATTACAAATCAGATCGGTGACCTGCGCAACCTGAGCATAAACTGCGCGGCGCGGAGTTGTGCCTATTATCTCTACAGTCAATTTCACGCCAGTCATGCCTCCTGGCAGGAAACAGCAGAAATCGCACAGAAACGCCGCGACCAGCAGGTGTATTACTGGGCGATTTCCGGTCAGATCGAGAACGAACTGGTTCTAGACTCGCTCGATGAAACCCGCGTTACCCGAATGAAGACGCTGCTGGAGCAAGAACGTTTTACCGTACTGGATGAGATTCGTGGAATCGGACTGCTGGTTGCGATACACTGGCGTGAAGGTGATATTGAAGGGGCGCTGAAGCTTGCCAATAGCACATTGGGCATCATCACGTCTACTCAACCCACAAGCTGGTATGGGCACGAGGGCTATGCGGCCACAGCAATGGTTTTCTGCGGGATGTGGGAACGCTCCCCCGGCGGCACTTCCAATCGAGAAAGCGTCCGCCATAAGGCAAAACTGGCGGTAAACCACTATTTTCGATATGGGCGGTTGTTTCCAGCACTGGCCCCACGCGCTCATCTGTATATGGGGGTGTATCATAACCTGAGCGGAAGAAACGGCATGGCACAACGCTTCTGGCACAAGGGGCTTAAGCTGGCACGCAGGATGAATATGACCTACGAGGAGGCACGTTTGCTGCACGAAGTTGCCAGATACCTCCCTGTTACAGATTCACGCCGGAAAGCAAATCTTGAGTCTGCACAGTATCTGTTTGAGAGCATCGAAGCGCGATATGATTTGCAACAGCTTGAGCAGACACTGAACGCAGCAGATGGGGGAACTGAACGACATGTTTACATCTAAACCTGCGACATCTATCCAAACTCCCGAAGCAGAAAATGCCATCGTAACGGGAATAACCTCCGGTTTGCTGCTCGGTTTCACAGATGTCATCTTTGCAGTTTCGATGGCAAACCTGATCTTCTCTGGGCCGCTGGAAATACATCTATCGCGTGGCATTGCCGTTGCGCTGCTTACCTCCATCATTCATATTCTTTTTATGTTGGTTCTCCCTGGTTCCCCCGGTATTGTCGCAACGGTTCAAGATCATCCCACGGTGGTTATGGCGGTAGCCGTAGCATCCATTGTGGCGGGGAGTGCTCCAGTTCCGTTTGCCACAGTGATTGCATTCATTTTTTTGAGTACGTTCCTGGTGGGCTGCGGGTTATTTCTCCTGGGTAGTTTCGGGCTTGGCGAACTGGTTCGTTATGTTCCGTATCCGGTTATAGGCGGTTTCCTTGCAGGGACAGGCTGGCTCCTTATTCGGGGGTCGATTGGTACCATGACGGACTATCCATTAACTTTTTCGTCGTTACCTGCCCTGTTCTCGTCAGATCAGATTTTAATGTGGCTGCCTGGCTGGATACTGGGAACCCTGATTTATCTCAGTATTCGCCGCAGCCAGAAGCCTTTTGTGGTTCCGGCAGTCATCTTTGGATTTGTGGCATTGTTTTATTCAACGCTGCTTGTGACGGGTACTCCGCTCTCGTCGGCGACCACACAGGGACTTCTACTGGGTGACTTCGCAACTGAAATTACATGGCGTGTGCCTTACGAGGCTTTAGATGCTGACTGGTGGTCGGTTTTCAGTCAACTGGGTCAGGTTGGCGCGGCGATCTTCCTGCTAACAACAACTGAGCTACTGATGACACTCTCTGCCCTGGAAGTCGTCATGGGGCGCAATATTGAAACGCGTGATGAACTGCGGCGTGCGGGGTTGGCAAATATTATTTCCAGCTTTTCAGGTGGAATGGTGGGCTATCATTCCCCCGGGTCTACGACGCTGTTATATCGAATGGGAGGCTCAAAGCGAGTCTCCGGAAGCGTGATACTCATTGTGTATGCTCTCTTTTTTATGGGCGGTGGTGTGATTCTGCCCTATATTCCCAGAGCGCTTATTGGTGGTTTACTTTTCTCGCTCGGATTGGAGTTCATTCACACGTGGGTTATTCAGGGGTGGCGTAAATTCAGCCTGTTGGATTATAGCGTCATTATTCTTATCGTTCTGATTGTCGCAATATCTGGTTTTCTGGTGGCAGTTGTTGCAGGCACACTGGTGATGGTTATGGTTTTTGTATTCAGTTACAGTCAGCTCGACATCTTCCGCCGGACGGCAAGCGGAACTGAGCTAAAAAGTCAGGTAGAGCGCAATACTTACCATCAACAAGCACTGGCAGAATTAGGCCAGCATACGTTTATTATGGAACTTCAAGGGTACATCTTTTTTGGAACGGTAAACACAGTTTTGAGAAAGGTACATGAGCGATTGCGCCAGAAGAGTGAGGAAACTGAACTTCTATTCTTGATTCTGGATTTTCGCCTTGTGAAAGGACTGGATTCATCTGTCGCACTGGGCCTAAACCGTATCAAAAATCTGGCAATAAGCCACAATTTCCAACTTATCGTGACCCACATGGAGCGCGAGTTCCAATACAACTTAGAACGAAATGGATTTAGCTGCGCAGACAGCGTGCTTCAATTTGCTGACATTGACCGTGGGTTGGAATGGTGTGAGGATGCTCTACTGGAGCACTTTAAAATTACTAAAAAACATATTCCCTCTACGCTGGTCGCGCAATTGGCTGAATTTGGTCTTGAGGCAGAACAGGTGCGTCATCTGATGGACTTTCTTGAACGTATTGAGCTTAAACCTAATGAAGTTCTCGCAAGGCAGGGCGAACCAGCAGATGCCGTGTACTTTATTGAGTTAGGACAGGTTTCGGTTTTTCTCGAATTGGATAATGAACGAGCGATGCGTCTCCATCTGATGAATATGGGCACAATTGTGGGAGAAATTGGTTTCTATCTCCATCAGAAGCGGTCAGCATCAATGGTGGCCACCATGAACACGGTCGTCTACAAGCTGTCGCGAGATTCACTGAATAAAATGACAGAGCAAGCTCCTGAACTTGCCGCCCTTGTGAATCGTCTAATGACACAGGTGTTGGCGGAAAGGCTTGTTGTCGCAAATCAGAAACTTGCAAGTTTAAGTTAACTTATGGTAGGTGTTTCGAACTTAAATCGTGGATAATTGGAGACTTGCTGTCGCCTCGCGGACAATAGCAAGTCAACGACCACCGACTTTGAGTCGGTGGCTCTTCAGGCGACTTTTAGTCGCCTGAAGGGCCACACGTTGACCAGCCTCAGCCACCAGTTCACGAGCTGACGGGGCTACGTTACCAGCGAATAGATAGGCACTCCGGGATGACGCTCCAGTTCCGGACCCTGCGGCCAAGCGTTAAAAGGTCTGTGATGGTAGGATCGGTGCGCTTGGTATCAAAAACCGCTGGCTAACCTTGGCGAGGAGAACTTGACCGACAGTTTGTCGAG
>CAYQCG010000155.1:0-5423 GCA_964415925.1 uncultured Puniceicoccaceae bacterium
GACGGAATAAGCACGCTGATCGGACGTTTGATGTGCGATACCAAGACGATTTTCGAGGATCAATTAGAGTCTGTTGAACGTGTCAGTAAATCACGGGGCGACCAGCATGTCGATCTTGCACTGCTGACAGACGGATTAAGAGCTGAGCGCGAGCAGGGTATTACCATTGATGTGGCCTACCGTTACTTTGCCACCCCCAGGAGAAAATTTATAATCGCAGATACGCCTGGTCATATCCAGTACACACGGAACATGGTGACAGGCGCGTCCACCGCAAATCTCGCTATTATACTGATCGATGCGCGCAAGGGAGTTGTAGAGCAAACCTGTCGACATGCCTTCATCGCATCACTTCTTCGCATTCAGAATGTTGTCCTCTGTGTCAATAAAATGGATCTGGTGGATTACTCAGAGGATAGATTTGAGGAAATCACTAAGGATTTTGGCGATTTCGCCTCGCGTCTTGATATCGCTAACATGACCTTTATTCCGATTAGCGCACTGCATGGGGACAATGTCGTCCAACGTTCTGAAAAGATGATATGGTACCAAGGGCCACCATTGCTCTATCATTTGGAACATGTCTACATTGGAACTGAAGCAAACCACATCGATGCCAGATTTCCGGTGCAGACGGTCATCCGACCGCACTCTGATGAATGGCACGATTTCAGAGGCTATGCCGGGCAAGTGGCAGGTGGTGTTTTTAAGCCAGGTGATGAAGTCACTGTATTACCTTCTGGCTTTTCATCCCGCGTTAAATCAATTCAGACTATGGATGGCGAGTTGCAGGAAGCATTTCATCCATATTCGATTACCATTACATTGGAGGACGAGATTGATATTTCCCGTGGTGATATGATTGTAAAGCCACAGAACCAGCCAAAGGTAAGCCAGGATATCGATACAATGCTGTGCTGGTTTTCAGAGAAAAAGAAGCTGCAGTCAGGCGGCAAGTATTTGCTACAACACACCACTAAAGAAGCCAAGTGTATCGTAAAAGATATACAGTATAAAGTGGATGTGAATACACTCCATAAAATTGAAGATGATAAGGAAATCGGGCTGAATGAAATTGGGCGCGTCCAAGTCAGGGTTTCTTCCCCCCTGTTTTTTGACAGTTACCGACGCAATCGTATCACTGGTAGTATCATTCTAATTGATCCATTTACTCATGAGACGGTGGCTGCCGGCATGATACGTTAACCTTTTACCTGAATCCGGATTGGCTATATATTTACTTACTGGCGCTGCAGGCCTCATCGGTGCTCAAACAACTGAATTACTTCTCAAGGAGGGGCACACGGTAATTGGTTTGGATAATCTGAACGATTACTATTCCGTTCGCCTGAAGCATTGGAGAGCGAATCAACTCAATAGTTACGAAAACTTTAAATTCATCGAGGGTGATGTGGAAGACTCCATTTTGATGGAGCAGCTGCTGAAGGAGCATAAGTTTGATGCCATCCTTCATTTGGCAGCCCGGGCAGGTCCCCGTGCAAGCTTACACCATCCTCTAATCTACTACTCTACGAATTTGACTGGTACTTTGCATCTGCTTGAATTGATGCGAATGCATGACATTCAAAAGCTGGTGATGGCATCAACATCTTCTCTTTATGCTGGCCAGCCCATGCCATTTGTTGAAGACCTGCCACTCAATGAACCCATCTCACCCTATGCGGCGTCCAAGAAGGCCGCAGAGCTGGCAGCTTATACCTGGCACCGCCAATATGGCCTTGATATCAGTATTCTGCGATACTTCACAGTATATGGACCGGCCGGCAGGCCGGATATGGCTGTGTTTCGATTTATTGAAGCAATCTATCGCGGGAATCCACTCACCATTTACGGTGATGGGAGCCAGTCACGTGATTTTACATTCTGTGAGGATGTTGCCAGAGGAACGATCGCCGCGCTCAAACCGGTTGGCTACGGTATCTACAACATAGGAGGAGGAAATCAGCCGGTCAGCTTGAATGACCTGATTGAAACAATCCAGGGTATCCTTGGAAAGAGTGCGATAATTGAACATCAGCCATTTCATAAAGCTGATTTTAAAATAAATTGGGCTGATATATCCAAGGCACGAAAAACATTTGGATGGAAACCGGAAACAAGCTTGCAGGTTGGTATTGAAAAAACTGTACAATGGCATTTGGCGGAAAGAAAGCTCCTTGATTTACTTGATGCCGGATAATTTGACTGCCTTTCTGGAAACATTGTAAATTTCAATAATGGGTCAATACGCTGACATTGCTGGTGAAGTGTTCACGAACGAGATCGAGAATCTGCAACGGGTATTCAATAATATTTCCGGTGAATTCGATAACTGCGTTGAGTTAATTCTTGCAACAGAGGGAAAAGTGGTCGTCACGGGGGTTGGTAAAAGCGGTTTGATTGGCCATAAGCTTGCGGCAACATTTTCAAGCACTGGCACCCCGGCGGTTTTTATGAATGCGGCAGAAGCGCTTCACGGCGACTTGGGCTTGGTTTCACCGGGGGATGTCGTCTTAATGATCTCCAGTAGTGCAGAGACACTGGAGCTTGTTAAAATGTTACCAAGCCTTCAACGAATCGGCGTAAAGCTGATAGGCTTATTCGGAAAGGTGGACACATTATTGGCTAAAAGAAGTGATATATTATTAGACTGCTCAATACTAAAGGAGTCATGCCCATTAAACCTTGCTCCCATGACCAGTTCTACAGTCGTGCTTGTTCTGGGCAATGCTCTTGCGGCTGCACTCATTAGAGCCCGTGGTTTCACACGAGAGGATTTTGCCATCTACCATCCTGGAGGCAACCTGGGCATGCGGCTTCTTCTCAGGGCCAGTGATGTGATGCATTCTGGCGAGAATTTACCCTATACAGGACCCGGAACACCATTGAAGGAAATACTTCTGGAAATGACGCGTTACAATTTGGGTGCAATATGTGTATGTGACAAGAGTCTTAAGTTACTGGGTATTATTTCTGAGGGCGATTTAAGGCGTCACTTTATCAAAAGTGAGAAATTTGATGTTACCGCTGAAGAAATTATGACGAGAAATCCACTTTCAGTAGACTCGGATATGCTTTTAGGTGACGTATTGGACGTTATGGAAAATAAGGGTCGTCGTATCTATGTGCTTCCGGTTGTGACAAGAAGCGGGATTCTTGAAGGCTTATTACGCATGCATGATATTGTCAGCGGGCAGGCATAATGCCAGCAGCCTCCTAAGCTCCATGACGGGCAAGCGTCATCAAACTTTCTTTGTGATAATTACCGTCATCCTCGCGGCTCTTCCGCCTGCATTTGTGCTGAAACGTTATATTGAAGCATGGCGGGATCTTTCATACGAAGGTGATGTTATCGTTTTCAGTGAGGAATTGTCACCCTTACCTGTATTCTACCCCAGAGGCTCAGATCCAGAACTGGTCGGCTATGCTCAAGACGTTGCACGTATTATCAGTGTGATGTCCAATCAGTCGTGTGTGGCCAAAGCAGAGCCATGGTTTCCGGGAGCTAGAGGCATCTATCTTGGGGATTCTCTCTTGGTTGATCATGTAGATGAGGAACTGTCAGATATTGATACCTACCATTGGAAAAGCATCGGGCGTTCTATACTTATCCGTGGTCAAGACACTGTGGCTACAGCAATAGCCGCATATGCTTTTTTACGTGAATTGGGGGATGTGGAGTGGTTTACGCCAACATCCCTTGGAGAGTCTATTCCAGTAATGAATGAGTGGAAAATACCGCAATTTAATCGTCTTATCCATCCATACTGGAAACAAAGAAGCTTTTCACTGGCGAACGATGGGGATACCCAAATATGGGCTTTGAGGAATGGCCTAAGAAAGAGGTATGAGTTTAACCATAACCTTTATCGTCTACTCAGGCCTGAAGATTTCGATACAATACCCGAAGCATTTCCGGTCTATAATGGGCGTCCTTACAAGCCGATATCTCAGGATAACTGGCAACCCAACCTGGCAAACGAGGCGACCTCTGAGTGGATAGCCGGGAAGATTATTGATTATTTTAAACAATACCCTCAAAGGCAAAGTGCATCGATTGCTTTAAATGATGCAGCCTTTTTTGGCGAAGTAGACGAGCAACTGGTTGATTCGTACAAAGGATTTCCTGACTACTCCTTATTGGCATTCCAGTTCAGCAATCGTGTTGCCCGCGAAGTCGCTCGCCTTTTCCCGGATAAGTGGCTTTTCACCCATGCTTATTATTGGTGGAGACAAGCACCTGCTATAGCCCTGGAGCCAAATCTGGCTGTGATGCTGATTATAGACAGTGGAAAATGGTATGACCTGCGTGAAAAGGAGAGGGACACTGATTTGTTAAAGCAATGGAAAAATAGTGGCGCAGGCCTTCTCGGGATTTATGATTATTATTACGGTGCTGATTATTGGGTGCCGAAAGTGTATCCGCATAACGTGGCTAAAGCTATTCAGACATATTATAAGTCTGGAGCGAGGGCATTTTATGCAGAAGTCTTGCCGCTCTGGGGCTTTGATGCCGTCGAAACCTGGCTTGCTGCCAGATTGCTATGGAATCCTGTAGCCACCCCGGAAGATCTTCTAAGTAAATTCTACAGAAGATTTTTTAGTGAAGCATCTGAACCGATGCACAAGTTTTTTGAACTGTGTGAAAATATTTGGATGTCCCAGAAAGGTGATGCAAGATGGTTGGAGTATTTTCGTAACAGCCATCAGGCTGCATTGTTTAAAAGCGAAGATCTGGGGGAATTAGAAACACTCTTGGCTCAAGCAGAAGCACTTGCCGTAAATCAAATCACAAAAGATCGGCTCTCGCTCACACGTGATCTATTTGAGGGCACTAAAATATCCTCAGGATTAATACATCTGCGTTGGAGATTACATACTGCAGGAAATGACGAGAATCCGACTGAATCGATGATGAGATATTCTAAGCTTTTGAAAGAAGCCTCTAATTTCCTGCATATGAGGTCAAAAAGTAAAAGTCTCAATAGATGGTTTCGCATAGATTATTATATGCTGGCTGATGACCCTGTTCCAGGACTTCTTGATCTTCAGTTTCAGAATAAAGCAGAAATCGAACTTAAAGAATTGGCGGATTTAATAGATAAATCAGAACATCAGTATTGGGAGGAAGCACTTGCACTTCTTAAAATGAGGTCACGCACTGGTTTTAGTTCCACGCAATTACTGCAGAACCGGTCTTTTGAAAGCCCGGAAGGATGGCGATTGTATGGAGCGGATATTCCACGTGAGAAAATATCAAGGCAACAGCAGTCTAAACGATCGGGTTCCTGGGCATTTTTATTTTCAGGTTGTTATTATCGAAAGCTTACGCAGACATTTACAGTGCAGACGGATTATGGGGTAACTAACTCTGCGAGGGATAAGGGGCACTCCTGTCTGAGCTCCACAGAGGCTCTACAAAT
>CAYQCG010000156.1:0-5399 GCA_964415925.1 uncultured Puniceicoccaceae bacterium
AACAGCACCATTGAGGGGATCCGTGAGAGAGCCGATGGCGTTGCCATTCAGGTTCAGTCCGGTCAGGCTCAGGCTATTGCCGGTAGGATTACCGCTTTTGGTGTTACGTGCGGAGGTCCAGAGGGCGATCTGGTTGGTATTTGTGAAATCCGCATCATTAGCTGAAACTGTGACTTTGTTTGTATTGGAGGAATCGGAGAGGTCCTCGCCAATGGTGAGAGTCAAAAGTGTTCCGGATAAAGTAGCTACGAAGTCCAGGCCAACACCCTTGAAGCTGTTGATCCATGGGGACCATTCGGCACTGTCGAGAACGGGCGTGGCGATTGGGAATTCATCGATGAAGGCCTCAGTATTATTCTGGGAAGGATTGCCTTGGGCGACTCCCAGGATATCGACGGTAGCTTCGTAATCCCAAAGGCCTTGTTTACCGGTTCCCTGATCTACCAGATTGGGTCCACTGAGAAGAGCCTGTGCCTGGGTTGTACCGGCCACCAGCAGAGCTGAGATGAATAAAGTCAAAAGCTTGTGCATATAAATTCCGTAATGAGAGGTGTCTGATATGAGGTGTTAATTTATGGTAAATAGGTAAAACACCTTACATCAGGAACGTCAAATAGATTACTTTTATTTCCACAAATGTAACGTTTATGAAAAATTTACGTTTCAGTGATTAGAGGTTCTTTCGGCTCGCTCTCGGGTGGGCTGTCTATTTAATTGCGACGCATGAGTAACGATATTGCCTGGTTTGCCTGCCTGGGAATTGAGAACGGGATGTTGACAAAGCCGCAGGCGCAGCGGCTGAAAGCGGAACTTGGTGATGACGTGGATCTGGTCACTTTTGGAGAGGCTTATTTTGAAAAAGGTTTCACGGATGACGGAGAATTGCTGCAGCAGATGGTTGAAATTGCCTGGGAGAAATCGAACGACGGAGAGGCACCACCTTATGATCCGTTTGAAAAATCCATTGAAGTCCCGGCACAGACTACCGAAGCAACAGCATCGCCTGCGGTTGAAGCAGCTAAAGGAAATGTCCTGCCGAGTATATCTGCAGATATCCCTGATTTCGCAGCTGTTTCAAAAATGGATGAGGCACAGGTCCGTAATGCAATGACCGGATTGCTTGCGCAGGCGCGAGAAATGGGAGCGAGCGACCTTCATCTTTCGGCCGGGGCGCAACCCTTTATCCGGAGGGCGGGCGTGATCGAGTTCCTGGCAGACACGGTATTGGATGCCAACGACAGCAGACGCCTGAACACTTCGCTTTTAACCGAAGAGCAGGGCGAGTTTTTTGCAAAAGACAACGACCTGGATTTTGCATTGGCTTTAGAGGGGACGAACCGCTACCGGGTCAACCTGATGGTCCACCGGGATGGAACAGCCGGCACATATCGTGTAGTTCCTGACAGTATCCAGTCGCTGGAGCATCTGGGCTTTGCAGACCATGCCGAAACAATCAACAAGATCCTGAGCTATCATAACGGACTTATTCTGGTAACCGGGCCGGTGGGATCCGGAAAAACAGCAACGCTGGCGGCGCTGGTGGATTACCTTAACGAAAGCAGGGAGGACCACATTATAACGGTAGAATCACCGTTGGAGATTATCCAGCATTCGAAAAACTGTAATATAACGCAAAGAGAGGCTGGATTGCATACGCGGAATTATGCGAGTGCGCTGAAGGGCGCCTTGAGGCAGGATCCGGACATAATCGTGATTGGGGAGATGCGTGACCTTGAAACGATTGAAATGGCAATCAGTGCATCGGAGACCGGTCACCTGGTCATCGGGACGATGCACACGAGCGATGCTTCCACTACGTTGAACCGGTTGCTGGATGTCTTTCCACCGGCGCAGCAAACTCAGATCCGGGCGATGGTGGCGGAGAGCCTCCGCGGAATTATCTGTCAACGGTTATTACCTGGGACACATGATGACCTGGTCCTAGCTTGTGAAATTCTACTCAACAATACTGCGGTGAGTGCCCTGATACGAGAGGGCAAGCAGCAAGGATTGAGCAATATCATGGAGACGGGCAAACGGGATGGAATGATCGTGATGGATGCCTGCATTCTCCAACTTTGGGAAGATGGCAGGATTAGTGACGCGACAGCAACCCGGAACATCCAGAACCGGATGCTAAAATCGAGGATAACCGGATAAGTTTCTTGCTTGCATGTGTGCAGGAGGATATTCATATTATATGAATCCGGAACTTGAAACTACCCCAGCTGAGAGAACGAACGGACTACTGTGTCACATCCTTGCTTTTTGCGGCTATCTCGTGCCATTTGGAAACCTGATTGGCCCGCTTGTTATCTGGAAAATGAAAGGGAAGGAGTGCAGTTTCGTCGATGGCCATGGCAAAGAGTCTATCAATTTCCAGATATCGATGTCGATATACGTGCTTATTGGGCTCGTATTGTTGTTCGTGGGAATAGGAATCCTGATTCTAATGGCGTTAGCAATTTTCAACCTTGTTGTCGTAATTATTGCAGCCATTAAGGCAAACGATGGAGGCTTCTACGCTTATCCATTAAATATACGTTTCATCAAGTAAGCGAGGCACCTCCCTGGTCGGGAAATCCAGGCCTTTTTCTGGACTGATGTAGTGAGTGAATGGATACACAGTCTACACCCAGATACAGTGAGAAAAAGTAGGTTATTAACCCCTTATTGTATCCGGGGAATTAGACCCTGTAGGTGTTGGAAATGTTTACCTATTAATTCGTAAAATAGCTAACGTAATAAGTGCTTAATATGATGTAATAAAATACATTATGGAATATTAATAATTTGTAAACAGGATAAGCCTAACATTCTTTTTACTTGTCTAGCGGACCAATTGAGTTATAACTTTTAGACAGTATCTGTCATATATCTCTCGATCTTTTATAATTTATATTCTCGCTTGTCTCAACACACTCTATCTGTCGCAACTCTTAATAATGCCCTCCGAAAGGAGGGCTTTTCTTTACCCCAATTGATTGAGTGCTTCACCTCAGGATCGGGTGGTGTGAATACTTAGCCAGAACTAAAAGATTACCCAGTTACCTTGTGGGTGTATGAAAACATGCGATTTTGCGTTGCCTGGTCAAATGGTTCCCTATTGCTTGTCTTTACACCACTTAGTTTAGGCATCTTAACACACTCTCATTTATGATCGCTTCCAATGTTTCTATAGAAAGCAGGTTAGCCGAGCGCGCGAAACTTTTTGCTCGATTTGCTGATCAGGTACCGTCCGTAGCTGTATTAGAGGAAACCATTGCTTCATTTACACCACTTGCCCGTGCCTTGCTGATGTCGGGGCATCTTTCGTCGACTGTCACGCGCAAGCAAAATGAATCTTTTACGGGTCGTTTAGGGCGTTGGTTTTGTGAGCACACTCATTTGAGTCATCAAGAGATACCCGAAGATTTCACGAACGCGAATACAGTAACCGGGTTTGTTGATCATTTGACACCGAAGATTTGTTCAAAGGCACGCAGGCAAGGCATGCGTCTAACGGCTATCCAGAACAAGGTGCCGGCGGCTACAGAACTTCGCGACCGCCTGATGCTTCATCAGCGCTATCCTGACTGGAGTTCATCCATCCCGATCGAAGAACTGCAATTTACCATCCGCCATGAGGAGATTATCTGGAGCCAGCTCGATTACTTAGCATGCCCTTCCGAATACATTCGTAACAGCTTATTAGAGCAGGGGGTTGCTGCAGACTATGTTCAGGTATTACCGACTCCGATTGATTGCGAAGAATGGGATTATATAGATAGAAGCAAAGCTGCCAGAGGTGCATTTACGGTGGGTTTTGCAGGTTCCGTAAATCTAATGAATGGTTTGCCAGTCCTTGCCAAATTGGCTGAGTGCATGCCAATGATACAGTTTGTCATTACGGGTTCTATTGAAATGAGTATAAAGGCAATTGATTTGCCCGATAATCTCACACTGACAGGGAAGCTCTCGAATACTGAGTTGAAAAAGCAGATAGCCACCTGGGACGTTGGACTGTTTCCAGGTTTTACCGGCAATTCCTCAACCTTGGATGGTGAGGCGATGGCAACGGGTCTACCTATTGTTGCCACCCATGCGGCAGGAACCATTATCCGTCATTCCCGGGACGGTTATATCTGCGCTACCGATGATATCAGTGAGCTGGTTCATACACTCCGAAGGCTACAGGCTTCCCCTGAACTCAGGCGTCAGATGGGGCAAAATGCCCGCACACGCGCGGAGGAACTGAATCTTGAATCATACGCCAGTGGTTGGAGCCGACTGTTCAATGCCCTGGCAGAGGAAGAAGCAGCCTGACACGAAAATTTAGGTTAAGTCTCATAGCAATATTACACTCTGTTTCGCGATGCTTAGTAAGCCCTCCTTAAAGGAGGGCTTTTTTTTGATTTTCAGAAGGCACGACATGTGCATCGTTATCCAAGTTGATGATCGCTCTGGACCCCTATCTTGAACGGATGCTGGAAATGGATGGCAGCGACCTGCACCTGACTGTGGGACTGCCTCCGCGTGTCAGGGTATCCGGGGCGTTGTCGGAGATGCCGGAAGAGCCAGCCCTGACACCCGAGAGGATGGAAGAGCTGCTGAAGAGCATCTGCGATGAACGTCGCTGGCAGCACTATCTGGATCACCGGGACCTTGACCTGGCACACGAGATAGAAGGGGTTGCGCGATTCCGGGGCAACTTCCTTTTCAATCACTGGGGCATGGCGGCGGTCTTCCGGCAAATTCCCGGGACGATCCTGAAGTTTGACCAGCTCAAGCTGCCGGAAATCCTGCGGGAAGTCTGCGCCTACAAGGAAGGGCTGGTTTTCGTGACCGGGCCAACGGGTAGTGGAAAATCCACTACGCTGGCTGCAATGATCGACTACATTAACGACAATTTCCACAAACATATCATCACTATCGAGGATCCCATTGAGTTTGTTCACAAGAACAACAAGTCGGTGATTGTACACCGCGAAGTCGGTGAGCATACGGAGAGCTTTCCGGCGGCACTTAAAGGGGCAATGCGGGCAGACCCGGACATTATCCTCGTAGGTGAGATGCGCGAGCTGGAGACGATCAAGCTTGCTCTGGGTTGCGCCAGCATGGGCATGCTGGTCTTTGGTACCTTGCACACCAATAATGCCCCCAAGACGGTCGACCGAATCATTGATGCCTTTCCTTCGGAGGAACAGTCACAGGTGCGCACGATGCTGGCCGGTTGCCTCTCGGCGGTGATTTCACAGCTGCTCTGCAAACGCTTGCCCAAAGGCCGCGTCGGGGTGCACGAAATCCTGCTCAAACACGAAGCCCTCCCCAACACCATCCGCACGGGCAAGATATCGATCTTCCGCGGCATCATCGATAGCAGCAGCGAAAGAAACTGTTGAATTTCCATATGAGGAGAG
>CAYQCG010000157.1:0-5388 GCA_964415925.1 uncultured Puniceicoccaceae bacterium
CCGGGAAACTCCGCCCGAGAAAATTGATGGTTCCCAAGTGGCTGAATTCATGGACTTCGGACGTCAGGACTTCAAGGATGCCGACGGGAAGGAAATTCCCAAACAGGATTTCTACGTGATTGAGCTGGATAATGGGTATCGTTATGCGGTTCGCGGATCGGGGACCGAACCTAAGATTAAATTCTATCTTTTTGCCCAGGAGGATGTTCCGGATTCGGATAAGCTTCCGGATGCGAGGAAAAAAGCAGAGAAAACCCTGAAATCCCTCAGCAAGGCGATCGAAGCAGATGCTCGTCAGCGGGCAGAGGGATAGTCTGATAATTTTGCTCTATAATACAGACAGCTCACTGGTCAGCTGAAGATCCGTTTTGACCGTATTATCGGAGAAATCGAGCCACGTGCGGTTGGGTGCATTGTCAGAGTTAGATTGCAGTTGAATCCAGCGCGATCCTGTAGGCGACCAGAAAAGTCTCTCGAAGGTATTCCCATCGTCAGATCCGTAGAGGTCATCGCGGGTCCAGAGAAAAACTCCGAGTGTGGAATCGTAGAGCCAGACGCCGCCGACAAGCGCTTCAACGGGAACCGAGAATTGCCAACGGTGCAACAGGCTGAATATCCAGCCATTGTCATGTTCTCCGTAGATAAAGCCATACCACGGGGACTCACGCCACCATTTGACGAGATTGACCATGACAATTGCACCGACATCGAAAGGATCCCCTTCATCGACCAGTTGTAAATCGACTTTTACGTTATTGTTACCATCGATGGGAATTTCGCTTTCAATGAAATCCAGGCTTTCCGGATCCTGGAAGCGTACCCTGAGATTTCCGCTGCCTTGTTAGGGAAAGGCGTACCCACCTGAGGTAGAGCTGGCGGCTGCTTCAACCAGCTGATCCAGGTCGTCATAGAAAAAGACCAAGCCTCCCGGGAAGCCTTCCCCAATGCTATAAAAGTTATCTCCGTCCAGATCCTCATAGGCCACGCCTGTTACAAATGGGCCATCAAGGATGGTCTCATTGAAGAAATCCTGCTGGTTGGCAAAAACCTGGGTAAGAAGGAAAGGACCGTCATCCTGCGGGTTGTTGTCATTTGGATCGTCCGTGTTATCGGCTATATAGCCGATACCGGTTTCCCTTAAAGTTATTCCGGCTAATGCAGTGCCCTCAAAATCATTCATGATTGAATTACGGTGACCTGGAGGGTCTTGCATCCCATCCGGGCCGCTTCCCCAGTCAATATTAAACCCTGCATGCCCCTGCCAGACATCCTCTGTAAAAGCAAATACGTTTTCAGATGAACCATTCGAGTTATAGCCTTGGGCAGTCATCCGGTCAGAATGGAATGTGTTGTCAGTGCCCTGGTGCCCCTGGAAGTTATTATCCCGCATATCTGCGGAGTGCGCACGTGCGGCAGCGATAAGCTGGGCATTGAATGCCAGTGGCGGTGCTGCCGGAATCTCGTTGAAGGCATTCTGGAGGGTAACAAGATTAACCCCGAAAAAAGTAATCGCACTTACAATGTTCAACTGACTGTCGGGGTGATCGAAAGTGGCGGCGTTGACGAGGCGCTGACCTTCGGCGATGGGATCGAGGCGGGCGCGATTGATGTATTCGAGGCTAAGTTGCTCTTCCGGCGAGGGATCGCCGTGGCTGTAGGGGAATTGGGCAGAAAGCAAAGAGGGAAGAAATGGGATGAAGGAGAAGATCAGACAGCAACGGAACCTTTTCATGATGAGGTGAAGTTGAAGTTAATATCAGTAAAAGTTGCAGCGTTTATAAGTTCTTCTAGCTATGAAGGCGAACTTTTTTGCCTGCAATACCTCGTAAATGTGGTTATTAGGTACTTTTTACGGAGGCTTTACACCAGCATGACTTCGGGAGTTTCGAGGATATAGCGGAGAGCGCCAAGGTATTCAGCGCCGAGGGCTCCATCGATAACACGGTGATCACCACTGATGCCGACATTCATCCGGGTTCCGACGACGATTTCACCCTTTTCATTGACAACGGGTTTCTGGAGGCTGGCGCCGAAGCTGAGAATGGCCGCGTTGGGTGGATTGAGGATGCCGTAAAAGTCAGTGATCCCAAACATGCCGAGATTGGTAACGGTCAGGGTACTATTCTGCATTTCCTCCGGCTTGAGTTTCTTGTTGCGAGCCTTGTCGATCAGTTCCTTTGCTTCGGTGCTGATCTGCCTCAGGCTTTTGCGTTCGGCGTCGCGGATGACCGGGGTGATGAGGCCTTCGTCGATGGCCACCCCGAATGCGAGGTGGACGGCTCCGTACTGCCTGATGGCACCATCGGCCCAACTGCGGTTGATGGCTGGGACGCGGCGGACGGCTTCCGCGCAGGCCTTCAGGATCAAGTCGTTGATCGTGAACTTAATACCTCCCTGTTCGGCGGGCAGGCCTGCCAGCTGGGTATTGAGGTTTTTGCGGAGTTTCGCCATCGGAGCGGCGTCGACCTCCATGGTGAGGTAAAAGTGGGGTGCTTCCGCCTTGGATTTGACAAGAGCTTTGGCAATGGATTTCCGCATATTGGAAACCTTGATTTCCTTGTCTTCGAGAGAAGCGATGGGGAGTCCTGCCGGTTCGGCTTTTTCGTCTTTGGAGGCCGGAGCTGATTTAGGCTCTGCTGAGGGTTTTGAGTCTTTTGCTCGAAGGACATCGTCCTTGACGATGCGGCCTCCGGGACCTGTGCCCTTGATTTTTGTGAGATCCAGTCCTTCTTTTTCTGCGATTTTACGGGCGAGGGGGCTGGCCTTGATGCCGTCCGGCGGCTCTTCGTCTTCGGAAGATTCCTCTTTGGCGGGTTTTTCAGCCTTTGATTCTTCGGCTTTGGTTATCTCTTCCTCCGGCTCTTCGGTTTTTTCTTCGGTATCCTCTTCGGGTTCCTCCGCCTTGTCTTCCTTCGCGGCGGTTTTCTGCTTTTTGGCTTCTCCGGACCCATTGCTGGAGACTTCGGGAGCGTCTTCGCCTTTTTCGCCGATTGCACAGACCGGTGCGCCGATGGGGACTTCGTCACCCTCCGAAACGTATTGTTTGAGGATAACGCCTTCCTCGAAATTTTCCAGTTCCATGGTTGCCTTGTCGGTTTCGACTTCGGCCAGGGCGTCGCCGTTGGTTACGGAGTCGCCTTCGTTCTTGAGCCATTTAACGAGCGTACCGGTTTCCATGGTATCGCTCAGTTTCGGCATTTCGATGATTTCTGCCATATCGGGAAATATTGGGTGTCAGGAAATGGATTTAACGGCGGTGATGACGGCATCGGGTGTTGGGAGCTGAATTTTCTCAACTTCCGGGCTGTAGATGGCGGGAGCGTCGATGGTATTGACGCGCAGGACAGGAGCATCAAGGTAGTCGAATGCCTCGCGCTGGATAAGGTGGGCGATTTGCGAGGATACACCACAGAAAGGTTTGTTTTCGTCGACAAGGACGGCGCGGTTGGTTTTGCGGACGGATTTTAGGATCGTTTCGGTATCCAGTGGACGGATGGAGCGCAGGTCGACGACCTCGGCGGAAATTTCGTGTTCGGCGTCGAGGATTTCTGCGGCTTTGAGTGCGGTGAGACTGGCGCGGCCATGAGCGATGATTGAGATGTCATTGCCTTCGCGTTTCACGTCGGCCTTGCCAAGGGGAATGGTGTATTCCTCTTCGGGGACCTCTCCCTTGTGTCCGTAGAGTAAGGTATTCTCCATGACATAGACGGGATCGTTGTCCCGGATGGCGGTTTTCATGAGACCTTTGGCGTCGTAGGGGGTAGCCGGGCAGACAACCTTGAGGCCGGGCGTGGCGGCGATAAAGTTCTCCGGAGTATGGGAGTGGGTTGCGCCGACATTGGTACCGCCGTTGGCGGGACCACGGATAACGATCGGGATATTGATCAACCCACCGGACATGTAGCGTATCATAGCGGCATTATTCACTATCTGGTCCCAGGCGACATAAGAGAAACTCCAGAACATGAGTTCCATGACGGGGCGGAGACCCAGCATGGAAGCCCCGATGCCGAGGCCGATGAAGCCGCCTTCACTGATCGGAGTGTCGATGACGCGTTTGTCCCCATAGCGGTCGAGAAGGCCTTCTGTCACTTTGTAAGCTCCGTTATACTGGGCGATTTCCTCGCCCATAAGGACAACATTCTCGTCGCGTTCGATTTCCTCTGCCATCGCCTCACGGCAGGCTTCACGGTATGTTATGGTTGGCATTTTCTTTTGGAAAGTTTAGCGGTCCTGGAGGTCGGGTTCGGCACCGTTGCGGTCGTTGAAGAAGATCCGGCCCACGTTGTCGTGTTCCCCGGGGTTGTCGACGGTCCAGTAGACGTCCCTGGTGATGTCGTCGAAACTGGGGAAGTCGCTCTCTTCGGCGAATTTGGCGGAGGCGTCGGCTTCCTCCTTGGCCTCCTTGTTGATTTTCCTGGTTTCATCCTCGGTCAGGATCTTATCCTCGAGGAGGATTTTCTGGTAAACGCTGATCGGATCCTTGTTTTCCTGGTAGGACTGGATTTCCTTCTTGGAGCGGTATTTTTCCGCGTTGGCGTCGGCGATGGAGTGTCCGCGGTAGCGGTAGGTGTAAAGTTCGAGGAGAGAGGGGCGCGATTTCTTGTGGGCGATCTCGAGGGCGTCGGCGACCTTTGCGCGGACGGCGAGGACGGAGTTCCCGTGACCCACATCCCAGTCCATGTTGAAGACTTCGGCACGTTTGGCCAGTTTCTCGGAGGCGGCGGAGTGGCGCTCGAGGCTGGTACCCATACTGTAGCCGTTATTCTCGATGATGAAAACAACCGGGAGATCCCAGAGGCTGGCGAGGTTGAGGGACTCGTAGAAAATCCCCTGGTTGGTGGCACCATCCCCCATGAAGCAGAGGGCTGCACCCTTCAGGCCCTTGTATTTGAGGGCGAAGGCGAGACCTGCACCGAGGGGGGTCTGGCCGGCGACGATGCCGTGACCACCCCAGTAGCGCTTATCCGGAGCGAAGAAGTGCATGGAGCCGCCCTTGCCTTTGGAGCACCCGGTGGCCTTTCCGTAGAGCTCGGCCATGCACTCGTTCATGCCCATGCCACAGGCGAGGGCGTGACCGTGGTCACGGTAAGCGGTGATGATGTGATCATTATTCCCTAAAACGGTGGTGGAGCCGACGGCGACGGCCTCCTGTCCGATATATAAATGGAGGAAACCGCCGATACGGCCCTGCTGGTAGGCACGGAGGGAGCGCTCCTCGAAGCGGCGGATGCGGTACATCTCGCGGAGGAGGCTGATTTTGTCCGCCTTTTTAAGCTTCTTGTTGACGGGATGGTCCGCGAATGCGCGAGGATCGGTCTCCTGTTCAAGGGAGGATATGTGGCCGATGTCTGTTTTGGAACTCATGAAAGATGATAAGTTTGAGCT
>CAYQCG010000158.1:0-5388 GCA_964415925.1 uncultured Puniceicoccaceae bacterium
AAAGACGTGTTGGAACACTTTCAGCCATTGCCAGAACCGCTCCCATGTTGGGGCTTCTTGGGACAATCGTTGGCATGTACGAGGCCTATAATGCGATTGGCGCAGCAGGCGATTACGTTACTTTCAGCATTCTCGCCGGCGGGTTTGCACAAGCTTTGATCTCTACCGCTGCGGGTTTGACCTTGGCTATCGTGGCTTATTTGGCTTATCATTTCATATACGGTCGCGTCAGGGCATTGGTTCATGATATGGAATACTGTGGCCATGAGTTGATGGAATTTATATTACAGGACCTTCCGGTTGAAGAACGTGCCCAACTTGAAAAACAAAAAGAAGAATCAGAGATTTTTGTGAATACCGGGAAAAAAGTTGAAGGCGTATGACCGTCTCAAAAGAGCCAACGGCTTACGCCCACTCAATGACCAGGCCGCTCAATCTCAGGCAGATGTTACGGACACCTGCCCGTGGGCTCGCCTGGATCCCCTGGCTTGATTTCTGCATCCTCGCTTTCTTTTTTACCCTCCAGGGCTCACCTTTCCTCTTTGCCCCGGGCGTCAATTTTGATCTTCCCCATAGTGCCAAATCCAATGTTGATGCCTTACCCTTTGCCGCCGTTTTAACCGTTTTACCTGTAGTAATCGTCGACGATACGGTAACCGCTAATACAACGACTCAATTGCTGCAAAGGACGCGCGTTATATTCAACGGAGAGATCTTTACCGTAAATAACCTCAAGCCCAAACTGGACGCCTTCATCAAGGACAGCTCAGGGCAAAGGCAAACGCTTCTGGTCAAGGCAGATCAGCAGGTAACCATACAATTGCTTCTCGCTATTTTCGAAATTGCCCGTGACAGCGGCTTTGACAACGTCCAGCTTGCTACACGGACTGCTCAGGTGTCGGAGGAGGTCTTTTAACAAGCGCAATTCTCATGCATAGCGAAGCAGATACTTGGAATCCCACACCCGCTCCACACGCTTCAGTTAGACGCACATGGATTCAATATGCCTTGGCCGCCCTTACTTTGATTGTGGCCTTTCTCTACTTTCTCAGAATTAAATTTAGTAATTCGCCTCCCGCCATTCCTTCCGACGCTTTCATACAGGTTGTTGACGTACAGGAGTCGATCCAGTCCTCCTATCTCGAGCAGTTGCAGCTTTTTGATTCCGAACCACTTTTTATACCTACTAAGTGGAATGCCTCCAGCCACTACCAGGAAATTTCCAGAACGGATGACCCGGCCCGGATTTTTGGTAATTTTCCCCCTGAAATCAGTTTAGGGATAGATGAAATCTACAATGATGGTTTATCTGCAGCCCTTGAAAAATCTTCGGCAACGCACCAACTCCTTCAACCCGATGTGTATAATTTGTGGCCTGATTGGGGATACGGGCAATTGCCTCAGACTTCCCGTGTTCTCGCTCGTGGCAGTTACTCAATCCTCGATCTATCTACCGGCCAACAGGTTAGGCATGGTCCACTGCCTCCCGATTTGCCTGATGGATTTATTAACGGTCCTTGGCAGCCGGTCCGGTTTCTCATTCAGGTCGATTACGGAGGTCTCGTCGGTACTCCCTTCAGGCAGCAGGGGAGTGGAGTTGAAGGCCTTGATGAGGCACTTCTTCAGACAGTGGAACAATTCGAATTCCTTCGCGATCTGAACAATGGTTACTATCAGGTCAGATTCGCTCCCTGACAGCTTTTTTTACACCAGATTTTCCTTGCCCAGTCCAATCTCCTTTCTAACCTTTCCCGCTTCCAGGTTCTACCTCGAAATTCGGAATTAGGCCTAGCTCGATTTTCTCACTAAAAAGCTGCAAAAAATGAGTTGACGCAGCTTTTTTATAAGCGCAAGTTATTCAGCTTTGTCTTACAGCTCCGCGTCCAGAGGTTGAACATCACCCGCCCTGGTAGCTCAGTCGGTAGAGCGCGTCCTTGGTAAGGACGAGGTCGGCAGTTCAAGTCTGCTCCGGGGCTCCATGTTTTAAACCATTAACAACAGTTAAACCCTTAGTCACCCGTTTCTTATTAACTAAAAGAGTCCAGTTCCATGGCTAAAGAAACCTTCGAACGCACAAAACCGCACGTTAACGTCGGTACCATCGGTCACATCGACCATGGTAAGACGACCACCACCACTGCCATTCTGAAAGTTCAGAGTGACAAGGGCCTGGCACAGTTTAAGAGCTATGCCGACATTGCCAAAGGTGGTACCGTGCGTGACGAAACAAAGACCGTGACCATCGCGGTTGCTCACGTTGAATACGAGAGCGACAACCGCCACTACGCACACGTTGACTGTCCCGGACACGCTGACTTTGTTAAAAATATGATTACCGGCGCCGCCCAGATGGACGGAGCCATCCTCGTAGTCTCCGCCGCTGATGGTCCGATGCCGCAAACCCGGGAGCACATCCTCCTCGCCCGTCAGGTTGGCGTGCCGCGTATCGTTGTCTGGCTTAATAAGGTTGACCTGCTGGATGACGAAGAACTTCTCGAACTTGTTGAAATGGAAGTGCGCGACCTCCTCAGCAAATATGAGTATCCCGGTGATGATATTACTGTTATTAAGGGTTCTGCTACCGGTGCCCTCAATGGCGAGCAACAGTGGGTTGATGCCATCGGCGAGCTCATGGATGCAATCGACAAGGATATCCCCGAGCCGGAACGCGAGATCGACAAACCTTTCCTCATGAGTGTCGAAGACGTGTTCTCTATCACTGGACGTGGTACCGTTGCGACAGGTCGTATCGAACGTGGTATCGTGAAAGTTGGTGAGGAAATTCAGATCGTCGGTCTTGGCTCCGACAAGAAAACAACTTGCACGGGTGTCGAAATGTTCCGGAAACTTCTCGACCAGGGTCAGGCCGGTGATAATGTGGGACTGCTCCTGCGGGGTATCGCTAAGGACGAAGTTGAACGTGGTCACGTCATCGCCAAGCCCGGATCCATTACACCGCATACTGAGGCCAAGGCAGAAATTTACGTCCTTACCAAGGAGGAAGGCGGTCGCCATACCCCCTTCTTTAATGGGTATCGTCCACAATTCTATTTCCGTACAACTGACGTCACCGGTATCATGAACCTCCCGGATGGTGTAGAAATGGTGATGCCGGGTGACAATCTCAGCGTGACCATCAATCTCCAGAAGGAAATTGCCATGGAAGCAGGACAGCGCTTCGCTATCCGTGAAGGTGGACGCACCATCGGTGCCGGTCGTGTCACTGAAATCATCAAGTAAACTTTAATCAATTTGTCCCTGCAGCCGGGAGCCTCTAAACGGGCTTCCGGCTGTGGTGCCTCCAACATCAAACGTTCCTTGAACCTTAGGGCAGTAGTTCAATTGGTAGAGCGTCGGTCTCCAAAACCGAAAGTTGGGGGTTCGAGTCCCTCCTGCCCTGCCAGGGACAATCACTTCTAATTTAACATTCAATGGCCAACCCGTTCCGTAAAATACGCCAGTTCGGCGGCGAGACGACAACTGAGTTGAAAAAAGCTTCCTGGCCCACCCGCCAGGAGCTTAAAGACTCTACCGTCGTTGTCATGGTTGCTGTCCTCTTGGTTGGCATCTTTATCGCAGCCTCCGATTTCAGCGTTTATAACTGGATACAATTTTTAACAAATCTCGTTACTCCCGATACCGTTACAGTCGGGTCCTAGATATTCATGAGCGAAACTTCTACAAAGCAAGGTCAATGGTATGTTGTGCAGACTCTCTCCAACAAAGAGCAGGCTGTAAAACGCTATCTGGACCGTTACCTGGCTAACGAAGAGATGGAGGATCATCTCTTTGAAGTTCTCATGCCCACAGAAACCGTTTCAGAGGTCAAAGGCGGAAAGAAAACCCAGAAAACCCGCAAGCTTTACCCGGGCTACGTTTTCCTTCACATGCGCCTTTATGACGATGAAGGACTGCTCTACCAGAAACCATGGTACTACGTGAATGGTGCGGATGGTGTCATCGGTTTTGTCGGTGGCGACCAGCCTCGGGCCCTCAAGAAAGAGGAAATCGACCGTATTCTGGCACATGTTGAAGAATCCGAAGGCAAAGAGGTTCCCAAAGTCCAGTACGAAGTCGGCGAGGAAGTCAAAATTACCGACGGGCCATTTCTCAACCTCACTGGTCGGATTGACGAGATTGATCCTGAAGCTGGTAAACTCAAGGTCTCTGTTTCCATTTTTGGACGTTTTACACCAGTCACCCTCGAATATTGGCAAGTCGAACGCGCCACTGACGAAGACTAATTTTATTTCGAACCATGCCTAAGAAGAAAATTTCCGGTTACATCAAATTGCAGTTGCCTGCTGGTGCGGCCAACCCGGCTCCCCCTGTAGGCCCGGCGCTCGGTGCAGCCGGAGTCAATATCATGGCCTTCTGTAAGGACTTTAACGCTCGGACCAAAGACCAGGCCGGTATGATCTTGCCAACGGTTATTACCGTCTACGCGGATCGTTCTTTCAGCTTTATTCTGAAAAGTCCTCCAGCTGCTGTTCTCCTCAAAAAGGCAGCCAAGCTCGCTAAAGGTTCGGGTGTTCCCAATCGGGATAAAGTTGGCAAGGTCACTGCAGCACAAGTCAGGGAAATCGTCGAAATCAAGAAAAACGACCTCAATGCCAAAGATGAAGAGGCTGCTTTTCGGATCATTGCCGGATCTGCTCGCTCCATGGGTATCGACGTCATCGAATAGATTTTACTATAATGATTAATTCTAACCATAACGGGAAGGGAGTTTGAGTGATGAGAAATCATAGCAAACGTTATCGTACCGCCCGCGGAAACGTTGAACATGAGCGTGGCTATCCACTTACGGCGGCCGTTGATACGCTGGCACAGTTTCCCAAGGCAAAATTCGACGAAACCGTCGAGCTCTCCATTCATTTGGGTGTCGACCCGCGCCATATTTCGCAAATGGTGCGTGGCGTTGTCAATCTGCCTAAAGGCAGCGGTAAGAAAGTCCGTGTTGCGGCGTTCACCGACAAACCTGATGAAGCCAGGGAAGCCGGTGCCGACGAAGCAGGTCTCGATGACCTGATCAAGAAGGTCCAGGATGGATGGATGGACTTCGATGTTGCCGTGGCAACACCCGCTGCCATGAAGGAAGTCCGCAAGGTTGCTCGTGTTCTTGGACCGCGCGGTCTTATGCCTAATCCCAAAAGCGGTACCGTTTCCGACGATGTCGTCGCAGCCATCAAGGACATCAAGCTGGGTGGAAGAGTCGAATACAAGATGGATAAAACCGCTAACATCGGTGTCGTCGTTGGCAAACGGTCACACTCCAATGAAGATCTGCTGGAGAATATCCGCACCGTCATCGATACCATCGGCAAAGCCAAGCCCGAAGGTGTCAAGGGACGCTTCATCAAATCCATGGCCATCAGTGCGACGATG
>CAYQCG010000159.1:0-5366 GCA_964415925.1 uncultured Puniceicoccaceae bacterium
CGGGAGATATGGCTGTGGCCGGGGCTACATTGCTCCTGAATCCTTCAGCGAGTGATGAACTACTGGGAAAATATCAATACCGCCATGATCTGGTCCAGCAACAATCTGCCCGTTGTCTGGGAGCCTATCTTTATGCCGGAACAGGTCCCGGTGAGTCTACCACGGATCTGGTTTATTCTGGGGCCGGTCTGATCTATGAAAATGGGCACGCGCTTGCTGAAACAGAACGTTTCCGGTTCGCATCACAGTTGGTAACCGCTGATGTGGATTTGGAGCAACTGGCCCATGAGCGGCTGACTAACAGCACTTATTCCGCATCCATTGAAAGGGTTGAATTCAGAATAGTTGATTTTGAATTGCCGGGAATTAGCGGTGATGTGAAAAGTCTGCCTTTGCAGAGAAAAATAGATTCCAAGCCGTTTGTACCTTCTGATGCTACACGACGTGCCGAACACTGTGAGGAAATCTTTGCGATCCAATCAACCGGGTTGGCCAAGCGGCTAAAACATATTGGGAGTCCAAAGGCAGTCATTGGCCTGTCTGGCGGGCTTGATTCCACATTGGCCTTACTGGTGACCCTGAGGGCGTTTGAATGCCTGCAACGAGATTCAAGTGATATTGTGGCAATAACGATGCCGGGATTCGGGACCACAGACAGGACGAAGGATAATGCTACTCAGCTTGCTGAAAAACTCGGTATCGGGTTACGGACCATACCCATTGAGACTGCAGTAAAACAGCATTTTGAAGATATCGACCACCCGGCAGGCCAACATGATGTAACATTCGAGAACAGTCAGGCCCGGGAAAGGACACAAATTTTGATGGACATCGCCAATGAGGTGGGAGGATTGGTTGTCGGGACAGGGGATTTGTCTGAATCCGCGCTTGGCTGGTGTACTTTTAACGGAGATCACATGTCCATGTATCATGTAAATGCGGGTGTTCCGAAAACCCTTGTCCGCTACTTAATTGACTGGGTAGCAGATGAACTCTACGGCGGAGAAGTCAGGCAAATCCTGCATGATATTGCAGCGACTCCAATTACACCTGAGCTATTGCCACTTGGACAGAATGAAGAACTGGAGCAACGTACAGAAGAAACGATCGGCCCTTACGAACTTCATGACTTCTTTCTGTTTTATTGTGTGCGGCATCATTTTGCACCCCGAAAAATAGCCTTTCTTGCGGCACAGACATTTCAAGGTGAGTATACGCAAAAAGAAATACTCAAGTGGCTTGAAATATTCTACCGGCGATTCTTTGCCAGCCAGTTCAAACGATCCAGCTTGCCTGACGGGCCCAAAGTCGGGTCAGTTGCGCTTTCGCCGCGTGGTGACTGGCGTATGCCGAGTGACGCTGTTGCTACACTTTGGCTGGACGAGGTAGAAAAATTAAAGAGTAGTGAGCTATAAGTTCGATTTTCGTCGCTATCACCGGCCTTTTAAAGAACCTTTCAAGACGGCCAAAGGCGATTGGTCCGCGAGAGAAGGAATCATAGTTCGTCTGGAAGCAGGCGATGGGCAAACTGGGTTCGGCGAAATCGCACCACTACCAAGTTTTGGAACGGAGAGTATTGAAGAGGCTGAGCGGTATTGCGAAAGTCTGGGAGGAAGAATTGAGCATGGTTTATTACGGAAGATCCCGTTAAGTTTGCCTTGCTGTCAATTCGGTTTTTCCACCGCAAAACAGGCTGTTTACGATCATCAAGACCCAATCACCTCGATACCTGTAGTGAATTTATTACCATCGGGTCATGCGGCCCTAGTATTATTGACTTCATCCAAAACTAAACCTGCACAGTGCTATAAATGGAAAATAGGTGTGGACAGTTTTGATGTAGAAGCACGCCTCTTTGATGAAATTATTAATACACTACCCAGCGATGCCCTGATTCGGCTCGATGCGAACGGAGGTTTGAATACTTCGAAAACAAAGACCTGGCTGGATCTATTGGAGACTTACAGGCAGGTTGATTTTCTGGAGCAACCTTTGGCAAATGGATACGAAGCAGAAATGAGAATTCTGGCCAATACTTACAAAACTGAACTGGCACTGGACGAATCGGTCTGTCGGCTGGAACTGGCTCAGCGAGCTTTAGAAGAAGGCTGGCAGGGTGTGCTGGTGCTGAAGCCGGCAATAATGGGTGAACCGAAGAAATTGATTGAGTGGGCGCGTACATTTTCCAATCGCCTTGTGTGTTCATCAGTTTTTGAGACAGGAATCGGCTGGAATAGTGGGATAAGAATAGCTTCTGAAATCAGCAAGGAGCCTGCAGGATACGACACACAACGTTTTTTCCCGGATGACGGCCTTGCCGATACGAATCCTCATAAGGTATGGGACTTGTCAGGCTAAAAAGCTTTGCCAAAAGCATGTCAGACAACTCTACTCCTTCAACATGACAGGACCCCAACTGGAAAATCCCAAGCTTTGGAGTCTGGAAGAGGCCAAGCGCAGACGATATGCCCTGCAGGTGACCGGACGAAAACTGGTATTAACGAATGGTGTATTTGATCTACTGCATACCGGGCATCTGTATTTCCTGAGGCAGGCCGCCGGGTTAGGAGACGCATTGGTTATTGCGCTAAACGGCGATACATCAACCCGCGCTCTGAAAGGTCCGAGTCGGCCTGTACAAAGTGAGCTGGAACGTGCTTACGCACTGGGTCAGCTGTCAGTTGTTACCGGAATCGTTATTTTCCAGACAGAAAGACTCGACGCGGAAATTCGCAGTCTCAGTCCTGATATATACGTCAAGGCGGGTGATTACGATCTAGAGTCGCTGGATTCCGAAGAACGCAGGGCATTGGAAAGTGTTGGTGCTGAAGTCCAGTTTCTTTCTTTTCTGGAGGGTTACAGCACAACACGGCTGATCGATAAAATTGCCCATGCCGCCGAATCGTTTCACTCATGAAAGAGATACTGGATAGATTCAGGGATGTTCATGTAGCAGTGGTTGGCGATATCATGCTGGACCATTACATATGGGGTGATGCTGTCCGAATTTCACCGGAAGCGCCAGTGCCGGTCGTTTCAGTATTCCGCGATACTTACACTGCCGGTGGAGCTGCAAATGTCGCACTGAACTTAAGGGGACTTGGAACGGGTTGCGGCTTGTGCGGTACGATTGGTGAGGATGAGCCAGGCCGGCAATTACGCGACATTCTTGAGTCCCACGGGATTCAGTTCATCCAGGCTTTTGTGTCATCGAGTAGAGAAACAATCGTGAAGACTCGCGTGATTGTCCAGAAGCAGCAAATGTGTCGTATCGACCGTGAGAAGCCCTTGACCTCTTATGCGATTGAGGAACAGTCGATGATAGAAGCCCTTTATTCGGAGGTGGACGAGTCAGAGGTTATCATTTTATCGGATTATGCGAAAGGCACCCTTACAGGTGGTTTGTTGGATACACTGAAAAACCGATGCAAGGAAAAGGGGAAGTTGCTCATACTTGATCCAAAACCCAAGCGACGCTTACCCTTCGAAAATCTGGACCTGCTGACGCCAAACCGGACCGAAGCCTTTTTAATGGCCGGAATGGAGCCTGAGTCCCACGGTGTTTTTCCCGGGGAGGAAGTGTGTTTTCGACTAAGAGAGCGTTGGGCACCGCGTTATCTGGTAATCACTTTAGGTGCGGATGGAATGCTGGTGAGTGCGGAACCGGGAAAATTGAAGCATATCCCCACAGCGGCCCGCGAAGTTTTTGATGTCTCCGGTGCCGGCGATACGGTGATTGCCACTCTCGGAGCAGCCTTGGCCGTCGGCGCGGACCTGGAGACTGCCGCACGACTTGCGAATCTGGCTGCCGGGATTGTTGTTGCGAAAGTGGGTACAGCAATAGTCCATCATCAAGAGTTAGTTGCAGCAGTGGAGACTGAATAAATGCATCCCTTATGGAAAACCAACTGTCATGGTCCATCAGTTGGGGAAAAGGAACATATCAATGGTCAGCTGGCCGTTGTTAAGGCCGATGGACGGTATGATTTTCTTGAGCATTTTCTGCGACTTGGTAAAGCCGGCTATCATATACTTCTACAACCAGAAGGCCTGACTCCGGACCATCAAAAGGCGTTGAAATCAATAGACACGTCTGGCCTGAAAGAGCAGAGTATTTTTATTCGCACAGGTGGCACAAGCGGGGGCTTACGGTTTTGCATCCACACAACGGATACATTATGGAATGCTGCGCTATCACAATGCGAGTTCCTGAATATCCGCAATACCGTTTGTGTGCTGCCATTTTGGCATGTTTCCGGGCTTATGCAGTTTGTCCGGAAAGTGGTAACCAACGGTGTCTTGACTGTCGCTGACTTGAGTCGACTTGAATTACCCTCCCATAAAGAGGAGACGGTTCTTTCGTTAGTCCCAACGCAGCTCTACAGGCTTCTTGGGCGAGAGGATGGATTAGAATGGCTACGTCCATTTAAAGCAATCCTGCTGGGGGGAGCCGCAGCAGAGGATACGCTTCTTCAACGTGCACGTGATGCGGGGTTATTTTTAGCTCCCTGCTATGGAATGACAGAGACAGCGGCCTTCGTGACATACTTGAAGCCCGATGAGTTTCTGTCAGGAAGAGGAGGGGTAGGTAAACCATTACCTCATGTACGAATACAAATTCGCGATACACAGGGTGCTGTATTACCTGCTGGAAAGGTGGGTCGTATACATATTGCTGCGACATCCCTCGCCGTGGCATACTGGCCTGAAGCGCCTTTTACGGATATGAAAGGATGGTTTGCAACAGGTGATAAAGGCTACCTGGATGACGAAGACTATCTTTATGTAACTGGCCGTATCGATCGCCTCATAACCACTGGCGGGGAGACGGTTGATCCTTCTGAAATCGAGAGAGTTTTGAAGCAGGAAAAACTGGTGAAGGACATTCATGTTGCTGCCAGACCTGACATTGAATGGGGTGAAATTCTGGTTGCTCATGCGGTTCCGGTAGAGTCGGGTGAGACGGTAGAATCACTGCGTAATTCAGCAAAGAACTGTCTATCAGCTCCCGAAGTGCCAAAGGAATGGCTGCTTTATGAAGCGCTTCCGCGCAATAAAGCAGGTAAACTCGAATCCTCACGACTAAAGGAACTGTAAGAAACATAAAGACTTGTCTAAGACGGCTTTCCTGCTTTCTCTAGTGCAGCGAGATGGATGTTCCTTTACTAGATTTGAATGCCGAACACGAAGCACTCCAACCGGCTTTGGATGAGGCTTGCCAACGTGTCATCCGCTCTGGTCAGTTTGTTCTAGGGCCGGAAGTTGAAGCTTTTGAAGAGGAAATAGGAAGGTTTTTAGGCGTACCCAATGCCGTCGATTAGAGTTCCTCTACCGATGAGTTACTGGTTGCAATAATGGCTATGGAA
>CAYQCG010000160.1:0-5349 GCA_964415925.1 uncultured Puniceicoccaceae bacterium
CATCGACGTCAAATAATTATTAACCAACAACATTTTAAGGAGCATAATCATGAGTGAACTTGCAACAGTCCAAAAAAGCGCACCCGCCGAACGCAATCAACAGGAGTTTTTTCTCCGTCCACGTTACTGGGTAAATGAAAGCAGCGACGCCTACACCATTCACGTGGCTTTGCCAGGGGTGCGTAAGGAAGGTCTGGAAATCAACCTGAACGACGATGCCCTGACGATTACAGGACGACGTGATAGAGCTACCCCCGAAGGCTGGAAACCGCTTACCAGGGAACTGCGTAATGATCCGTATCGCTTGAGCGTACAGCTGAATGTCCATGTCAAAGAAGACAATATTTCAGCAAAACTGGAAGATGGTATTCTCAACCTTGAATTACCTAAAGCTGAAGAGGCAAAGCCGCGGACAATTACAGTTGAATAAGGATTAAAGAGTATATTGAGCGAGCTAGATTAATTGAACAATAGAAGTGAGTTGCCGGATGGCCTTAAGCCATCCGGCTTATTTCTTGAATTCTATGTAAAATCAGAATTTCAGAAGTATTAACCTCTGCACTATCCTTAAGCCATGGCTCTGCGCAACCGACTTAAATCGGGATATTATGTTGCAGAAAGCACATTTCCATGGCGGTCGCTTGCTCGCTTCGCCAAGACGTTTTGTTGCCTTGGCTCTCTTGATCGCGCTGGTTCCATTCAGTGCCGATGGACAGAAGATGCCCTGGCGTCACCAGCCTATTGGACAAAAATTTAGTGGGGTTGAGCCACATTGGGGCGGATGGAATATGTTCGACGGATTAAAGTTACGTTGGCCGTGGACTTTTGAGCAGAAGATTTCCCCTGCTCCGAAGATTAACGGGTACCTCGAATCTGCTGAACCTGCTTTAATGACTACCGGAAAATTAGCACAACCTGTTGACCGCAATATGCTTATCAGTGAGATAGAGCGCGATGGTGTTCTCCTCGCGACGGTTTTTCCACCTCCTGAACCCGTTGAGAACGAAGGGGTGGATACAGTCCAAGATGGCTCTTCAGGCAGTGCAAGAAAGCTTCAGAATACTTCTCCGGTAGAATCGCAAATCACGCAGCAGGAAGGAAAAACAAAAGGTGAAGTCAGCACGGTAGTTATGGGACGCTCTCCAAACCCCGATACTCTAGCGCAGCGTTCTCAATCGCAACCACTTGCACGATCCTATCAAGGGAATACACCCCTCGCTAAGCCAGAGGATTTTATTTACTTCTTTAATGATGAAGCACACGGAAATAATGCCGTTATCGGTATACCTTTTGTAATGCCATATCTCTCTCAACCTCGCGCGGTAACGCCGCCCAGCGAAGCGATTTACCAGCAAGTCCAGCAACCGTGAAAATAAACCAGTCAGTCCTTAGGGCGGTTCTGGCTTTTTCCGGTCTGTCGTGCGCTCTTATTGCTGAAGAACCCCTGATTATCAATCAGGGTGAAACTACCTCTGAGGTTCCTCTCAAGAAGGATAGTTTTCCTGAGCAATTGAGGGAAACTCAGTCAGCCGATATTCCCGAGATCGAGCCTGACGCTCCCGTTGCCGGAGAATACAAGCCTGACTGGCGTCGTTATGAGACAAACAATCCTTTTGGCTTGCTGCCGGGGCTTGATGAAGAAATAGAAATGCGCCGCACGGCTGTCACTAAGACTGAAAGAGAATACCTCGAAACCCTAAGCACCCAAACAACCACTGAAGAGCGACGCAAGGCGATGCTTGATCTTGCGGCACTCTATGAACGCCGGAACAACAATCCAAAAGTAGCAGCGGTCTACGAAAAGTTTATCGAGTATTTACCTCACGACAGTTTGGTCCCGGAACTCTATATCCGCTTGGGTTTCATATACCGTGAGCTGGGAGCTTTTGACCAGTCACTTTCCAAATTCTACTCGGTCCTGAATGCGTCTTTGGCGATTGACCGGTCAAGACTTGAAGTATACCGGCAGCTTTCCCTTAAGGCACAACTGGAGATTGCGGACACCCACTACATGATGGGTGAATACGAGCAGTCAGCAAAATATTTCAAGCGGGCATTGAGGCTTCCTTTACCGGAAAAAGATAGACAGCAGATTACTTTCAAATTGGCCTATTCGAACTATCTACTGAATGAGCATACCAAGGTAATTACCGGCTTGAAAGGGTTCATTGATAAATATCCAGAGAACTCACTGGTGCCAGAAAGTCATTTTCTACTTGCCAATTCCTACAAACGGTTGAATCAGCCGCGTCAGGCAGTGGCTGAAACCTTGAAACTGCTACAGCACGATAATGTCCGCAACTCGCAGAATCCGGCAGTCTGGCTCTACTGGAAAAAACGTACGGGCAACCAACTGGCGAACGAGTTCTATGAGCAGATGGATTACGTCAACGCCTTGAAAATATATCAGGCGATGGCCCGGCAGAGCGATTATCCGGATTGGCAATGGCCTGTCATATACCAGATAGGGCTTTGCTATGAGCGTCTCAATATGCTGCCCCTAGCCCGTGATGCCTATGAGATGCTCTTGGAAAGTCCTAAATCACCCGCAGACGGGAGTCCGCTTGAAGTCAGTGACAACCTGTTGGCCTTGCGTAGCCAGGCGGAGTGGCGCATCGAACATTTAAACTGGCTGGAAAGCAGTGACCGCAGTCTGGTCCGTATCCTGGAAACCGATACCACAACTACTGAAGAATGAATCCCGAAATTGTAATTGACCAACACTTGGCCCTTTGTGAAGAGACCCTTGGTTTACTTCTGGAAGAAAACCGTATACTCAGAAAAACCCAAAGAACACCCGAGGATGCTTTTTTGAACAAGAAACGTGGTTTACTGCCACGCTTGGATGAATCAGTGGCAACACTCCGCAACCTGCGTGAAAATGGCCCCAAACCGGGCCCTGCCTCGCGTCAGAAGATTTTCTCTGCGCAGAAGAAGCTTATGAAGATCTTTCTCCTCGACCGCGAGAATGAACAGTTACTTCTCAAGGCTAATATGGGCAGTGGAAGCTATCTGAATCCAGCACGCATCCAGAGAACAGATAAATCAGAAAAAAGTCAGATAACTCAAGGCTAAATCCCACTGTAGCCTTGCTTTGTTCGTTTGTGAAAACGATTGATTGCATTGATCAGTTCTTCGGACCGGACTGGTTTTGGCAGAACCTTATCAATATGATTGGTAGAGACGATTTCCCAGTCTACCGTTTCATCGAGTTGGGGGCTTAGAATAAAGGGAAGGTTTGGACGCAGGGTCCGCACGAAGCTGGCCAGGTCATATCCCGTTTGCGGACCCTTGAATGATAAACTGCTTAATACCAGTGTAATGTCATTGATGCTGGCGTCCAGCGTACGGATAGCATCGCCTGGGTCGACGCACGAAATTACGGCATACCCTTCCGATTGCAGCATGTTCAGGCCGGTCTCTCGGTTATGGTTATTGGCCTCCACTAACAGAATTGTGCCTCTAACTAGCTCTGACCGCTTTGGTATGGGTGTCGTACTTTCTAGTGACTTTTGCTTTAACAACGGGAATGTGAGAACCATGATGGTACTATAATCTTCTGAACTGTTAATGGTTATACTACCCTGGTGTTGCTGCATGATACCATGAACAACAAAAAGTCCCATTCCCGAAGACTCCGCCATACCCTTGGTCGTGTAGAATGGTTCAAAGACCCTTTCTTTCAATTCTTCTGGAATACCTGGCCCACTATCCGCAACTTCAATAATGACGCCTTGTCTGCTGAGATTGTTCGTCTTGTCCTTGTAAATACCCGTGTGCATTGAGACACTGATCACACCCCCTGTTTGCCCTATTGCCTCGTTGGCATTTGTCAGAAGATTGAGCAGGACTTGATGAATTTGATCGGTATCAGCAAGCACATGGGGTGCACTACCAGGGATATCCGCATCAATCTTGATGCTGTGTGACTTTACGCTGTCAAAAAACTGTATGGCACTCCGCACGACTGGCGCCAAATCGACAGCACGTTTACGGCCACTTTCCCGACGACTGTAGGCTGTCAATTGCTCAACCACTATGCGGCCCTTCTCGGCGGCGGCCAGTATCTTACTGGTATGTTTTGCGACGGCAGGATTCTCTCCGGCTGTCATCTTTAGAAGCTCTGTATGGCCGTTAATTGAGGCCAGAATATTATTGAATCGGTGGGCTACACCGCCTGCCATTGTCCCGACTGCCTCCATTCTTTGGAGCGTTTCAACTTGTTGCTTTAGATCACGTGTTTCAGTGATATCATTTGCAAGTGCCAGGTAGTGTGTAATATCTCTGCTTTCACCCAGTAGGGGTATGATGCGGGCTGACAAGGATAATGGGCTGCCGTTCTTGGCCATTAGTTGAATATGGCCATCCCAATATTCACCACGCTGAAAGGCACTCAGTGCTTTTTGCATCTCACCAGTATCCTCTGGCGGACGGACTATCCGTGTAGGCATTCGCCCGATGATTTCTCCCGGGCCATATCCGGTCGTTTGGCAGAACGCTTCGTTGACATACAGCACTATTCCAGACGCGTTCGTCAGCATGAGACTCTCTCGTGTCAGCTCGGCTACGCTGGATAACTGATTCAGGAAAAAATCCAGTTCATGCTCATGTGTTTCTTCCCACCCCAATGCAATGAATCCTTCTTCGCGATCTTTCAAGGCATAGGAATCTATCGACCATAAAGTCTTACTTTCGCCCAGTGGCGTCTTTAGCGGTATATGCAGATAAGAATCTTTATTCCAGGCCCGGTATCCCATGCCGGACTGTAGACGCATGCTTAATTGTTCGCTGACAGACGCTTGTGCTTCTTCCACTACGCATTGGTGAACAAAACTTTGGTTCGCGACAGAAGATAATGACTGATTAATCAGTTGGCAGAATTTGCGGTTGGCTTTTTGGATTGTAGCATCTGGATTTAAGTGGCATGCCAGCACCTGAAGATGCTCAACCCAGTCCTGCTGGCTCTTTTCCATGTGCGTAAGAGGCATGTGGATTTAACGGTAGAAGTGGGCCTTCTGAAAACAGAATCTACACTCTATGAGAGACTTGGAAAAGTGAAGCGAAAAGGGGATTAATCTCCCGATTTTTCTCCACCGGATATTTGCTGCCAAATTTCCTCTGCTGATAATTCAACAGGTTCATCCTTGCCACCTGCTGCAACCTTTACGCTTTCATCTTTTTGTTCATTGGATGCAGTTTGCGTAACTTCCTCTGCAATGACCTCGTTGTCGTCTTCAAGTTTACTATCAACTGCTGCTTCCAGGGCCTTTTCATGACTCAATCCCTGATTTGTTTTCAGCGTCCTTGCCGAGCCAGTCCATAACTGTTTCACGCGGGTCAGCACATTAT
>CAYQCG010000161.1:0-5333 GCA_964415925.1 uncultured Puniceicoccaceae bacterium
AAGCCTGATAGTGAGGCAGCGCTTTCTGAATACGCGTGAAATTGGGTGGCGGATCAATCTGGACCCTCTCCGTGTCGACCTGCTCAACTTCCTGTAAAAGAACAATGTCTGCATCCAATTCCCTTAACACTTGAATAGACTTCTCGAGGTCGATGGGGGCATTGTCGGGATTATCGGCATCCCATGTCTGCCCGTATTGCATATTGAAGGTGAGGATGCTGAATTTTGTCATTGGAAGCGCATTTGCGTTAGTGCGTAAATACCTGTAACGGCATTCGGCTTCGTGTATAGCACAAATTGCCTGGAAAATACGGCCGGGCAGCACCAGTCATTAAGAGCGAATACCATGTGAGTTATCGTCAAAAAGAGTTTCAACTAAATGATGAGGGTATATAAATAGATGAGGATCCCTTAGACAGCAAGCTTAAAGACTTGTCGGACAGTGCATTGTGAAATTAAAGCAGCACATGGTTGACTTGCGTCGGCCATCTGCGGATGCTTAAAAACAGCTATCATATGAAAGCCTATCTGGACCTTTTAAGACACGTTTTAGAGATTGGAAGCTACAGGCCCGACCGAACCGGAACCGGAACTTACTCGGTATTTGGTGCACAGGTCCGCTTTGATTTAAGAGAACGGTTTCCTCTACTGACAACCAAGAAAATTCACACACGAAGCGTAATACACGAGCTTCTCTGGTTTTTGAAGGGTGAGACAAATATCCGCTATCTAAAAGAGAATAATGTATCCATTTGGGATGAATGGGCGGACTCTGAAGGAAACCTCGGCCGGGTATATGGAGCACAATGGCGAAGCTGGCAGTCACCGGACGGAAGAGTGGTCGACCAGATTGCCAATACGATTGAGGGAATCCGGAACAACCCGACAAGCCGGCGACATATTGTGTGTGCCTGGAATCCGGGCGAACTGGATCAAATGGCACTGCCGCCGTGCCATGCGTTATTCCAGTTTTATGTTGATCCCGAGAAAGGCGAATTGTCCTGCCAGTTATATCAGCGAAGTGCAGACCTGTTTCTGGGAGTGCCTTTCAATATTGCCTCGTATAGCCTACTGACTATGATGGTGGCACAAGTTTGTGAACTGAAGCCTGCGGAATTTATCCATACATTTGGAGATATACACTTATATGCGAATCACGTTGAACAAGCCCGTGAACAATTATCCCGCGAGCCACGGGAATTGCCGATAATGAAGCTAAATCCAACGATCTGGAAACTGGAAGATTTCACCTACGAAGACATTATTCTAGAAGGCTACAATCCACATCCCACTATCAAAGCACCGATATCAGTATAGAAAAATGCGCCAATACCGTCTTCACAAACCACTCTTTCTGCTGTTTATATTAATCACCCAAACCGGCTATCTGCTGGGTCCGAACACGTTTCCCGAAGAGCGTTTGTATGGCTGGTGGACAGGCAGGACGAACGATCTCTACGCTGACAATGTCGAGCACCGCTGGTTGATCAATCACAAGTCGGACAATACATTTGAAGTGTATTTCAAATATTATCAACACGGGCAGCTGCTCAACACCACACATAATTACGGCAAATGGTGGATTGAGAAGAACATCCTGTATCTGGATTACCAGGGTGCTATCATAGACGGCATGCAACAACCCAATGAAGAATCCCCTCCCCAGCCGTATCGTATACATTCAGTCGACAATGCTGAATACGTATACGAGCTCCTGGAAAACAATTATGTATTCACGGCCCACCGGGCTGACCGGCATACCGAATTTTAGGACTATGGCTGTCTGGAAAGCAATTGTCGCGATGTCCCGCAACCGGGTGATCGGCAAGGACGGAAAAGTCCCATGGAACTTGCCGGAGGATTTGGAATTTCTGCGCAAAACCTGCAAAGGAGGGGTACTTGTGATGGGGCGGACAACCTTTGAAAGTGTCGGGAAACCTTTACCTTATGCACATGACACTATCGTCGTCAGCCGGACTATGAAGCCGCGAGAGGACGTCAAAGTCATTAGTGACCTATCAGAGCTCGAAGGGTATGAAACGGATCGCACGATATGGTCTTTTGGAGGTGGGCGTATTTACGAAGCGATGCTACCGAAGGTGAGGGATTTGTATGTAACGCTGGTCAAACGTGAAGTGGAGTATGGCGATGCGTATATGCCGCCATTTGAACATCTATTTGAATTAGCCGAGACCTTAAGAGACGAACCTGAATTCGCGATTTACCGTTACAGGAATAAGACAATTCCTGTTTGAAGCATGCTAAATTCAATGCTCGCTCAGTGGATCAAGAAACCTCAAGCGGGTACAGCCATTTGTTTTATTACGGGGGTTTTCACGGCATTACTGGTAGCGACAGCAAATGGCCCGCCGATCCCTCACCGGGTGGATGAATTCGCTTATCTTCTGGGTGCGGATACCTTTAACCAGGGAAGACTATCTAATCCAGCCCCACCGGATGCGGAGTATTTTTACGCGCCGCATATCCTGAGCACTCCGACTTACCAGATGAAATACCCGCCCGGTCAGAGCTTTATCCTGGCTCTGGGGATGATCGCCGGCCATCCCTACTTTGGAGTCGCGCTCCTCTGCGGTCTATTCGGCGCCGCCCTTTGCTGGGGCCTGCAAGGACATTTCAATCCAGCTTATGCCTTACTGGGAGGCATGACCGGCCTGTTGCTCTATGGCCCGGCGACATACTTTGTACAGAGCTACTGGGGGGGACTGCTTTTTGCCACAGGTGGATCGTTAATCCTTGGAGCGGTGTTTCGCTATCTGAATGGGGAAAGGCTCTACCTGAATGGCGTGCTGCTCGGTTTGGGTATTACCTGCCTGTTGCTTTCAAGGCCTTTTGAAGGCTTCCTGTTCTGCCTGATACCGGCAAGTTTCGTATTGGCTTACTGGATACGCAAAGACCAGGAATTCCTCACCAGCCTGAGGAAGATTATTACTCCAGCCCTTGTAATCCTCATTCTATATACGGCATTTTCACTTAACTATAACAAGGCCGTCACGGGGGATGCACTCACCTTGCCTTATGTCGCTTATGAAGAGAAATATGCGGCTGCTCCACTCTTTGCCTGGCAGGATTTCCGAGAGACGCCCGAAGTACAAAACCATTTCCACAGCTTGTGGATGATGCATACCCGCGAGACGGTGGAGAGGATCCGGGATTTCTCGACCCTCGAGCTTTATTTTCTCAGGGCAGACTTCTGGCGCAGCTTTTACACTCCCCATCTCTGGATAATACCTTTCATTACTGGAATTGTCTGGCTATTCTATCGCCGGAAATGGAGTTTGCTGATGCTGAGTGGCGGGATCATCCTTTTACTGAGCAGTGCCTTTCTGATCAGCGTTTTCTATCAACATCACTATCATAGCGTTATCGCTTTGCCAGTAGTGGTCTTGATCCTGTATGGGCTGAAAGCTTTCGGAAGGCTTGCCGTGAAACGCCCGAAAGTTACGAAAGTCCTGCCAATTGCTATGCTGATGATCTGTATAGTTCCATCAGTCATAAAGCTGGGCGAATACCTGTTACTTGGCATACCGCATCTGACGTGGACTCTGCAGAGGCGAGAGGTTACCGTCCAATTACAGCATATGTCCAAACCCGCAGTGGTGGTGGTCGACTACACCGATGAGGCACAACCGGAAAACCTATGGCATGCCAACGGAGCAAACCTGTCAGATACGGAAATCCTCTGGGCACAAGCGTATAACCAAACAGCGGAAGAAGTTCTTGAATTCGCCAGAGAAAGGAATGCGGCAAGCCTAGTCTGGGTCAAAGTAGGCGCACAGGAAGAAAGGCCGCTTGTGCGTTTTTATGAAAAAGGCAGTGAATACTTGAAGCCGACGCGCCCACCGCTTAGTCCTTAAGAAACCGACAAAAGTTATGAAAACCTACCGCAAGGAACTCTGGTTCGAGGCGCCACAACGCAGGCAAATCATCCACATCACGCCACAGATTGAAGAATGCATCCGGGACAGTGGAGTGACTGAAGGGATTGTCCTGGTTAACGCGATGCATATCACTGCGAGTGTGTTTATTAATGATAACGAGAGCGGCCTGCACCATGACTATGAAGTCTGGTTGGAGAAGCTGGCACCGGAAAAGCCATATGAGCAGTATCAGCACAATGGTCACGAGGATAACGCGGATGCCCATCTCAAACGGACGATTATGGGCCGTGAAGTGGTTGTAGCGATTACAGAGGGCAAACTGGACTTCGGACCCTGGGAAGAGATTTTTTACTACGAATTGGATGGTAAGCGCCGCAAACGGGCGTTGGTCAAGATTATCGGGGAATAAGCCGGTAAGTTACATGAAAGCCAAAAAGCCCTGATAGAAACCCATGACCAGAGTAAGTGCGGTCATGACGAACATGAGGGATTTTGCCCCCCAACCGAGAACCGGCCAGGAATTGGCGGGACCGTGGACAGGAGGAGAGATTTCCTGAGGCGTGGGAGTAAAGAATGCTTCACGCAACCAGCCGAAATAGTAATAAATTGAAATGATCACTCCAATGATGGCGGCGACCAATAATCCGTAAAGCCCTGCCTGCCAGGCCGCGATGAAGATCAGTAGCTTGCTGATAAACCCGGCCAATGGAGGAATACCCGCGAGGGAACCCAGACCAACGGCCAGAACGAAACCAAGGAAAGGCTCGCGCCTGGCAAGTTCACGGTAATGCCCGAATTGTTGGGTCGCGTCCTCTTCGGGAGAAAGGTAAACCATAACTTCGAAAACCGCAAAAGATGCTATGAGGTAGATAAAGAGGTAGAAGAGCACTGCCTCGTCCGCCCAGGAAATACCGGCATATGCGGCGCAAACACCGATCAGGAGGTAACCCGCGTGAGCGACGCCGGAAAGACCCATAACCCGCTTTACGTTACGCTGTCCCAAAGCGGTAATATTACCAAAAAGAACAGTGATCAAGGTTATGGCCATGAGGACGGGGAGGAGGATATTCTTCATCGGCGCAAATGGACCGAGGAGCAAAGAGAGCAAGACCCAAACACCCGCAGCTTTGGACGCAACAGCAAGAAATGCAGTAATAGGAGTTGGAGCACCTTGATAGACATCAGGAATCCAGATCTGGAATGGGACGGCTCCAATCTTAAAAGAAACTCCGGCAAGCACGAGCAAGGCACCCACGACCGCGAGAAGACTGTAGGGCTCCAGTGTAATGAACTGCTTGAGTTGAGCAAAATCCAATGGGCTATCGACAGAGGCCATGAGGGCCGGATTGCTGGCAGCTCCATACAACAAGACAATTCCGAAGAGAAGAATTGCGGAGCTCAGTGCCCCAAGAATAAGGTATTTCAGACCTGCTT
>CAYQCG010000162.1:0-5322 GCA_964415925.1 uncultured Puniceicoccaceae bacterium
CTTTGTGTCAACGCCATGGAGCAACACGGCGCTCCCCAACGTGAGGGTTTTGAGGCATTCGATGCTGATCCTGAGGTGAACAGCTGATGTTCGGCGGGAGAAAGAAGGAGCGAATCCTTTCTACCCTGGTCACCCTGACCGTGGCCCTCTTGGCCAACCTGTTCTTTTGCTGGCTGATCACCCTGGGCTCCCTTCTGATCGACTTCTCTTCACCTCCCGACTTCTCTTCACCTCCCGCCTTCATTCAGGTGGTGGGTACGATGGGCGGGGTGGTCCTGGTGGGAGGCGGAACCATAGGGGCTCTCATCTCTCTGATTGTCGCGATCATCTCCACGATTGACTGCCTCTTCGATGTGACCTCATGAGGTACATGACCCCAGAGCAGAGGGAGGACTGATGCCCATGGACAAGAAGCGGGCCATCCAAGGAGTCCGAGACCTGAACCAGGAGCTGAAGGAGCTTCCCGAGGAGCCTCAGGAGCCCTACACCGGCAACATGGAGCCTGGGTGCTTCCAGATCCTCGCCCATGGTGGACTCCACGGCACAGGGCCTGCCAGCGCCCCCTTCGCCCTGGAGTTCCGGGACATCCACCCAGACCTCCAGGACTTCATAGAGGAGGAGCTGAGAGACCTGGGGCCCTTCCTGGATGACGTGGGGTGGGACGGAGAGCCCTTCGAGGGATTCGCGATCTTGACCCTCAAGTATTGGGCCGGTCAGGACGCTGTAGAAGGTGAGTGGGATTCCGGATGGCAGGAGATTGACCGGACCCTCGTCACCTGGGAAGACCCCCAGGTCACTACCCAACTGGATCTGGCCAAGCGGGTGATCGCCAAAGCCCGGGAGGCCACAGCCTCATGGGAGCACGGCGGCAACGCCATGGCCCTCATGGACCAAGACGAGGCGTTCTTCTGGCTCTTCGGAGAGACCATGGCGGAGAGCGCACAGAAAGCCCTCAAGGAGACCACCGATGCCCGAGAAGATCACGAAGAGATGCCCTCATGATGGGGGCTACTGCCACCACACCTGTGCCTATCAGGTGAACCACGGGGGCGAGTGCTTCCGCGAGTCCGGCGGCATGAACCTCACCACCCCTCACGAGGGGTTCCCTCTCGAAGGCCACACCTTCCCGGCTCCTGGCAAGCAGACACCCACCAACTATGCGGAGCTGGAGATGCGTGCCATCGCTGCGCTGGGCTACAAGCCCAACACCGCGCAGAGCTTCCCCGAGCACTGGATGATCACAGCCCTGAAGAATCTGTGGCAGCGTGCACGGCATCAGCGCAAGAGAGAGCAGGAGCTGATGGAGGGGCGCAAGGACATCTACCTGGAGTATTCGCGCAACGCGGACAGCATGGACTCCCTGGCCAAGAAGGGCACCTTCCCGAAGCATGAGCGGGCATGGCAGATGCCCTGGCAGCTGCGGCGGATCTTCGGTCTCAGGGAGAGCGCGAACCGGATCGACGGGCCGGCTGATGAGATTCGAGAGGCCATCGAAGACAGCATCATCGGTGAGCTGGATGAACTGTTGGATGATCTCGCGTGCCTTCCCTGGTGGCGCCGGCTCTTCTTGGGCAAGACCCGGAAGATGATCGAGGAGCGTCAGGAGCGGGTCTGGAGCTGAGTCCATGATGGATCTGTGGATCGGAGTGACCGCGGTAGGCGGGAGAGAGATCTTCCACCTAGGCCGCAAGCCCGCGCCCTTTGAGTTCGCCTATGTGAACCACCACGGCACGGGTAACCCGGTGTTCAAGAACACTGACCCCATCGTCTTCTGGAATCAGACAGAGCACAAATTCCAGCTGCAAGGCTTCCTAGCCTCACCCACAAAGGACGGCGTGGCCATCTTCTCAGGGCCCTTCGGAACCAACTTCGAGAAGGAGCTATGGTACGGCATGAGCTTTGGCCTGTCCCCAGGCCACTGCTGTGTGGAGGTGGCTGGTCTACCGAGCGAGACCATCAAGGGCTACATCAAGCAAGAGAGCCTTGCTGCCTCTTCTGGGCTCGCATTGGCTCCGCCCGGCCACAAGACCCACATCGTCAATGAGACCTACTTGACCATCATGGAGGCTAACCATGCTCTACAGATGGCTGGGATAGAGACTCACTTCGTTTCCCCCTTCAACATCTCCGACCTGGAGTGGAACTTCCAAAGCCAGACGGGTCTGGTGGTGTTCACCAATGGTGAGTGGATAGTGGTCCCCAAGGCTGTCTTCGAGGCCCTAGAAGCATTCTCTCTCAAGAAGAAGGCCCTATCCCCCTCTGCTGTCACTCCGCTCCACGCCATCGATAAAGCCATGGAGATGGCCAAGAAGAGCGTGTCTTGGGCTACCTCGGATAAGGACAAGGCCCTCAAAGCGCAAGCGCTTGCGAAGCAGATGGACGCAGCAGAAGAGGCCATCAAGAACCCCCCGAAGCCGGTACAGGTGGACATGGACAAGGTGAAGATGGGGAGCGGCGTCTGCTGGCGGTGCGATGCCACCACGAAGTATTGCGAATGCCCCAACCCCCACTTCATGTCTGTGGCTCTCCACAAGGAGCTTTGCGGGGTGGTGCAGGAAGTAATCTCCGCGGTCAAGGATCTGGGAAGCCATCTCTCCATGACGAAGCGGGTAGATCTGATCTTCGATTCCCACTCCATGAAGACCCACCACTATGTGAAGGCCTTGAAGTGGAAGACCAAGGACCTGCTGGGGCTAATGTGAGCGACCTGCCCCAGTCCCTGTCCATTCTCTTCATCGTCCTATTGGTGGGCGGGGCGGTGTGTGATAGGATATTGACGAACGCTAGGAGGCGACGCATGGCACGCTTGGAGTTCGATGACCTGGGTGAAGTGGTCATCAAGAGGACCAGCGAAAAGGCTGTACTGGTCACCCTCACAGACTGGGATGGCTCAGACCACTGGGTCCCGCTGTCTGTCCTCTCTACGCCCACGCGGGATGAGGTAGAGGACCACCCCTCCGGAGTGAACATCCAGCAAGACCTGGGCTTCTTCTACGTGGAGAAGTGGTGGGCCGAGAAGAACCTGCAATGACTCGCCTGAGGCTGTGGCTCTACTCCCACCCGCACACGGCCAACGCCGTCATGGTGGTGGTGTTCTCTCTGGCTCTGATGGCAATGGGCCTGGGGATCGAGACCATCATCCAGACCCTCTTCCACTAGGAGATCACCAGTGACACCTTCCGACTTCATCACCGAGATGGCCCGAGCCCGTTCTATTGCAGACAAAGAGGTCAGCAAGGAGAAGGCCCTGGAGCTGGTGGGCAGAGTGCTCAGGCAGGAGAGCTTCCACGGTGGTGCGGCCATCTTCGAAGAGATCATGGAGCAGGGTTGATGGGCTTCCCGAAACCTGGGGACACCACAGCGGTCAAACCATTCCAGGCCTTCTCTTCTGGGGTGGTCGATAACCCGGACCTTGCTGTCATCCAGAAGGCCATGGCCATGATCGGCCTGGAGGTCCTGTTGCTGAATCAGCAGGGAACCGATGATCCTGGGGAGGTGTGGGTGCAGGTCCGCAAGTTCAACCCAGGAGCACCACTCACCCCGATCCCCGAGCCCGAAGAAGAGCCGGAGTTCTCTCTGGACGATCTGCTCAAGCGCATCCGGCTCATAGTGGAAGACGAGATCCGGGACGCCCTGCATTCGGCCATCAGCGCCGAGGGCAATGGCACCATGTCCCTGGCAGAGCAGATCCAGGACCTGTGGGACACGATGCACACGCCAGTCCCGGAGCCCACCAAGCTCCAGGCCAACACCCCTTTGGACATGCTGCGGATGATCTTGATGATGGTATCGAATCAGCCCCAGGTGGTGTACACCGGGCCTCATGTGTTCAACTCGGCCTCTAAGATCGAGGATGGTATCATCTACTCCATTGGCGCGGACACCAGCAGCGAGGAGAACGAATCATGAGGCGTGAGATCCTGGTGGGGCTGGTGTGCTTGGCTCTCGGCTTCTGTGTGTCGGAGTGCTATCAGGCGCCGGTATCGATCAACTTCTACAAGTGCGAAGGCGAGCCCACGGAGTTCCTCCAGGAGAAGGCCGGCTTGATTCGCTTCGAGTTCTGACCATGCGTGTGGTCCTGGAGATAGCCCTGGTCATGCTGATCCTTCTGGTGTTGGCTATGTGCTTCACCAAGAAGGCCAGCAGTGAGGGCCACCTACCGGAACCGCCCAAGCCCACCGAGCGTCCCTACCTGCCAGCCATCCTGTCTGAGCCTATCGAAGACGCCCGCGCCCGGTCTGTGCTCTGGGAGTCTGATCGGCCCTGGCTCAAGATTCGACGTGTAACCCTGTGGCCCGGTGGCGGTAGCGTCGCCCGGCTCACCTTCGAAATGGAGTAGCCCCTATGCTTCGATACACCCTCGCCCTTCTGTTCCTCCTGCCCACCATCGCTCTGGCCGATATCTCAGAAGAGACGGCACAGTCCTACGTGGATGAGGTGGTGGAGTTCTTCGTGCACTACGAGGCCGAAGACATGCGCGCCGACATCAACGCCGATGGGGTGGTCTCCGGGGAGGACGTGAAGGACCTCGGGTCCATGCTCGCCCTGAAGTATGGCCTGATCCCCGCAGACCCCAACGAAGGCCTCGAATGAGCGATGAAGACGAGGTGGTGGGGGAGATCGAGGAAGCCACCCTGGCTGTGGCCATTCTGAGGATCAGCAAGGCAGCGCAAGCGCTTGCGAATGCCGATTTGAATCGGAAGGCAGTGGTGGCCTTGCTCTATGACAGCATGGGCGGGAAGACCCCCAAGAAGACTATCACCCTGATCCTGGACAACCTCGAAGTTCTGGCCCAGAATTACACGATCAGCGGGGGAAAGTGATCATGAAGACCTACCGATTCATCTACGAGGTGGGGGACACCAGGGACTTCGAATCCATCGAGGCGGCCACCATGCTGGAGGGGCTCCAGGCCTTCCTGGATATCCACCCGCGCGTGGACCCCACCGCCTGCGGTGTGGAAGCGAAGATCCTCACCAAGCGAGAGAAGGCCGAGATGGCCGATGAGAAACGCCGCCGAGAGAAGACGGCCCATGGCATGGAGAAGATGAAGGATGAGCTGCGAAACAGAAAGCGAGCCCAAGAAGAACCATCCCACAGTGCTGGCCTCGAAAGGGGTGCGCCGGGCGATGACCCACTCCCTGGTGGTGGGCGGTAACCTTCCTCCGATCCATCGTTTCACGGCCTTCGGCAAGCGCTACCTCTGCCTACCGACTGAGTCAGTGGGGGAGGACGAATGGAAGGAGATCAGGATACCCTGATCATCTAGGAGCAACATCCCCGAACATGCCCGGCGGCGCCAAACGTCGGGCCCATAGTGGC
>CAYQCG010000163.1:0-5277 GCA_964415925.1 uncultured Puniceicoccaceae bacterium
CATTTACTGACGGGTCCAGGCAGACTAGGTATCTGGACAAAAGGATCAACCTCTGCCTCATAGTCGATCCCCTCAACATTGAAGCCGAATAAGTTGAGGAAATCCGTCTGATACCCTTCGAAATCTGTTATCTCTGCTAAATTTTCAGTCGTCACCTGCGGCCAGATCTCTGCTACCTTCTCCTGAACTTCCTCTTTCATCTCCCAGTCATCAATCCTGATCCGCCCTTCGTCATCGGTTCTCAATTCATCCATTCGGTATAGGCGATCACGATACAGCCGGACCATTTGCTCTATGCAACCCTCATGTAATCCTTTTTCCTTCATGACCTTGAAAAGGATACTGATATAAAGCGGTACAACCGGAATCGCACTGGATGCCTGCGTCACTACAGCCTAATTGACAGAGAGCAATGCCTTGCCTTTCAGTGGAGCCAATACTTTATCCAAAGTATCGGCGGTCTTTTTGAGGTCACGTTTGGCCTGTCCAATCGTACCATTCCGGTAAATCGGCCAGGTTTGCTCCGGTCCAATATAATCATAGGCAATTGTCTTACAGCCCTCAGCCAGAACACCCCCGTCCATCAAAGCCTTGATCCACAATTGCCAGTCTTCGCCTCCCATGACTTTCACCGTTCCGGCAATCTCAGCTTCACTGGCCGGTTCAATCGTCACATCTGTCACGAGCTTCTTATCGGTTTGCAGGGTCCTGGAAGTAAACTGCTCGCCGACAGGTTTGAGAACGGACGTGTAGGTCTGCCCATCAACAGGATCGGTCCGCCGTGGTGAGGCAAGACTGTATATAACCAGATCCACATTACCCAGATGCTCTCCGATAATGGCCACAGCCTGATCTTTTAGTTCATTGGAATACGCATCCCCGTTCAGGCTCCGCGCCCATAGGCCTTCAGCCTCTGCGGCCCGTTCGAATGCGGCAGTGTTATACCACCCGGCGCTGGCTGGCCGCGTTTCAGTTGGAGGTCGCTCAAAAAAGATCCCGAGGGTAGATGCGCCGTAGCCGAAAGCACTGACGATCCGGGAAGACAAGCCGTAGCCTGTCGATGCCCCAATTACGAGAACCCGTTTGGGTCCGGTCTCTTTAACCGGTTCTTTCCTCACTGTATCGATTTGCTCCTGGACGTGACGGGCACAACCTGCAGGATGCGCGGTAATACATACGAAACCACGAACTTTAGGCTTAATAATCATATATTTATGCAGCTAAGTTAGGAGAGTGGTTTGCATCAATCAATGGTAATCTGGATACTGAAAATTTGGAAATACATGTATTGTCATCTCCGGAATAAAATCTAAGCTGCCTGCCAATTACTGGAATTCTAACTTAAATATATGCAAAACATGACCCCTGTTATAAAAGCTGCTATACTCATCGTTCTCACCGCCAGCTGCTCGAATCTGCTTTGTGCTGAGCCTGGTTTCACACCCTTGACGGATGGCAGATCCTTTGACGGATGGAGAATATCCTCGGAGAATCCAGACACCTGGAGTATCCAGGATGGTGCGTTTGTCGCCAAGGGTCCGCGCAGCCACCTGTTTTATGTGGGGCAGGACAGGCCCTTCAAGAATTTCCACCTCAAAGTCGATGTCATGACGCGCCCCGGTTCTAACGGTGGCATCTACTTTCATACCGACTATCAGGACGAAGGTTGGCCTGAATCTGGATTTGAATGTCAGGTCAACGTCACCCATCGGGACTGGCGTAAAACAGGCAGCTTGTGGGGTGTGGTCAATATCGGAACAGTTCCTTTGAAGGACAACCAATGGTGGACACAGGAGATAATCGTTGAAGGGAACAGTGTCACCGTCATCCTCGATGGAAAACTGATGTTTACCTACGAACAACCCGTCAATGCACAAGCCGGTGAGCGCTTTGAAAGAGTTCTCAGCGAGGGTACTTTTGCATTACAGGGTCATGACCCCGACAGTGAGATCCATTATAAGAATATCCGGGTAAAGCGTTTGGCAGACTGAGCCATGCTTAATTAACTTGTCTTGGCAGGAGTTCCGGAAAGAAACTGAGACATGTCCGGACCCAGTCCAAACCCTTTAAAATGGAAGCTGCATTGGCAGATCTTCCTGGCGCTGGCCTTGGCGCTTTTTATCGGTATCGGCCTTCGTCTTACAAACACTGTCGAAACCGCATTCGGCCAAGGCATTGTTGATGTTGCTTCGTTTATTGGCGATCTCTTTATGCGTGCGCTGAAGATGATCATCGTGCCGCTGATTGTTTCCTCTATCATAAGCGGTATCATGGGCCTGGGTTCTGAAAAAGGCTTTGGACGAATGGCTGGAAAGGTCATCGGTTACTATACTTTGACTGGTTTTCTCGCCATAATCCTGGGTCTACTGCTCGTTAACATTATCCAGCCCGGGAAGGTCTCCACTGAAGTCGCTAAGCGAATCGTTGGCCAGTCAGAGAAATCTCCTGAATTCATCGCCCAGTTTGAAGGTCGGGAAACTAGCGAAATGGTGGAAATTTTCCAGAGGATGATCCCGCCGAATATCTTCGAAGCTGCAACCGATAACGGACAGCTTCTGGGACTGATCGTTTTCAGTTTGATTTTCGGTTTCTTTATAAACCGCCTTCCCGCAAAGCACAGGGATTTCCAGCAGTCACTATGGGAGAGTATCCAATTGATCATGATGCATGTTACGGATTTCATTATCCGCTTTGCACCGATCGGGGTTCTCGGATTGGTAACGCCCATCATCGTCAGGACGGGTTTTGAGGTTTTTGCACCGCTCTTCTGGTTTGTCCTCACCGTTTTGCTGGCTCTGGGCGGACATATGATCATGACACTCGGCCTGCTTCTCCGGAGCATCGGCAAAGTCAGTCCTTGGCAGCATCTGAAAACAATGGCCCCTGTCATCCTGACAGCCTTTTCAACCGCCTCCAGCGCTTCCACTTTGCCTGTTACACTGGAGCATGTGGAAAAAGACGCCGGTGTTTCCAACCGTACAGCCAGCTTTACGCTACCTCTCGGTGCCACAGTCAACATGGACGGAACTGCACTCTACGAATGTGTGGTGGTGATCTTTATTGCCCAGTTTTATACAGTCTTGCATGGCTTCGAATTCGGCCTCTTCCAGCAATTCAATGTCCTCATCCTCGCCTTGCTGACTTCGGTTGGAGTTGCTGGCATACCTGCCGCCAGCCTCGTTGCCATCGCGGTCATCCTTGGAGTTGTTGGGCTGCCGATCGAGGCGGTCGGCCTTGTCTGGGTCACGGACCGGATTCTCGATATGTGCCGTACCGCTGTAAATGTCTACAGTGACACATGTGGCGCTGTAATTATCGCCCGGACAGAGGGTGAAGATCAGGTCTACGCAGCTTAGTTGTTGTGCGGGATCCCAACAGCTTTGTTGAATTGAGAGTGATTGGCCGGGTTGCCCCAATAGGATGGAACCTGTAGATGTTGTGTAATGGATTTTAAACTTAAAGCGGACTACCGGCCCATGGGCGACCAGCCACAGGCGATCGAAAAACTGGTCGCATCTATCATGGCCGGGAATAAGGCCCAAACCCTCCTCGGTGTAACGGGTTCAGGAAAAACCTATACGATGGCTAACGTGGTGGAACAGATCAACCGCCCTACCCTCGTCATCTCACACAACAAGACACTGGCCGCCCAGTTATACAGCGAGTTTAAAGCTTTCTTTCCGGATAATGCAGTCGAATACTTTGTCAGTTATTACGATTACTACCAGCCAGAAGCTTATATCCCGCAATCCGATACCTACATTGAAAAAGATTCATCGATTAACGACGAGATAGAGCGTTTGCGTATTTCCGCTACCAGCTCGCTGATCAGCCGCCGGGATGTTTTGGTCGTGGCCAGTGTTTCCTGCATCTACGGACTCGGCTCACCGGAGGATTTCCAGGCTATGATGCTTCCGATCAAGGTCGGGGATGAACTACCGCGCGAAAACTTCCTTCGCCGTCTGGTAGAAAATCTCTATGAGCGCAATGATATCAAGTTCGAGCGCGGTTGCTTCAGGGTACGGGGGGAGACAGTGGATATTTTTCCGGCCTACATGGAAAGTGCCATCCGTGTTGAATTCTGGGGAGACGAAGTCGAAGCAGTTAAAGAATTAGACCCTGTCAGTGGCGAAACCGGATCCGTTTTGGATTACTTTCACCTCTATCCGGCTAACCAGTTCATTACCCCAAGACATAAACTGGAACATGCAGTCAGGGGAATCAGGGAGGAACTGGACTCTCGGGTCAGTGAGTTTGAAAAAGAGAAAAAACTGCTTGAAGCGCAGCGTATTCGCATGCGCACCGAGTATGACTTGGAGTTGCTACAGGAAATGGGCTTCTGCAGCGGGATTGAAAACTACTCACGCCACCTTTCAGGGCGTAAAGCAGGCGAAAGGCCCTGGTGCCTGATTGATTTTTTCCCAAAGGACTTTCTCCTCATTATCGATGAGAGCCATGCGACTGTGCCACAGATAAACGGCATGTATAATGGAGACCGTTCCCGCAAGGAACGTCTTGTGGAGTATGGGTTTCGTTTACCCAGTGCACTGGATAACCGTCCCTTGCGTTACGAGGAATTTGAGAACGTGACTGGTCAGAAGCTCTTTGTCTCGGCAACCCCTGCTCGCTTCGAATTGGAGCAGTCAGCCGTCGTCGCTCAACAGGTTATCAGACCAACCGGCTTGCTGGATCCACTCATGGAAGTCAGGCCGGCAAACCATCAAGTCGAAGACCTGATCGGTGAAGTCCTCAAAGCCGTAGACGAAGGAGAGAGGATCCTTGTCACCACTCTGACTAAACGTATGTCGGAAGATTTGACCGAATACCTCCGTGAACGGGATATCAAGGTTGAGTATTTACATAGCGATATCGATGCGATTGAAAGAGTCGAGATTCTCAGGAATTTGCGCAAAGGCGACTTTGACGTCCTCGTGGGGGTGAATCTGCTTCGTGAAGGTCTCGACCTCCCGGAAGTCGCGCTCGTTGCCATACTGGATGCCGATAAGGAGGGCTTCCTCCGCAGTCACACCAGCTTGATCCAGACCGCCGGCCGGGCAGCAAGACATGAAAAGGGCAGGGTTCTGTTATATGCAGACCAGATGAATGATTCTCTGCGCAAGACCCTGAAAGTCACCGAGGAGCGGCGAGAGAAGCAAATGAACTTCAATAAACAGCACGGCATTACTCCAAAAAGTGTCAAGAGAGGCATCCAGAAAAGTCTCCATATATACGGGAAACAGGTCAAGGATCCCGTTGTTGTCGCCGAGGCACATGGAA
>CAYQCG010000164.1:0-5244 GCA_964415925.1 uncultured Puniceicoccaceae bacterium
AGGTTGTCGTGGTCCACTGGGGTCTGACTCACATCGATGAGGAATTCATCTATTTGGATGGCGGAGAAGACGAAGATGGTTTTGCTATTGATGATATAGAGATTGAGCAGATCACTGAGGAGAGCCTCAGGAGAAATGCACTGTTACTCGGCACCGCAGATAAAGTATACAAGCCCTTTGGCGATCCGTTTGAGAGAGAACGTGCGATCTATAACACAACTGAGGAACGATACTATTTTGTTTGTATGGGTTACAACTTCGAAAAACTCCTGAAGAAAGAAAAGGAAGTTCTCTGGGTTACCCAATTCAGTGTTCCTGCACTCGGCATAAATTATGAGGACGCCCTCGTCTCTATGACACGTGTTGCCGCTCAGTATATTGGTCGCGACGCACGAGACTTGGATTACCAGAGAACAACCATTGGACCTGAAACCGATGTCCAGATTGGTGAGTTGCAGGTCGTAGAAAGAGATCCCAACAATCAATCAACCGGGAATCAGGAAGCGACAGAATAGCTTTCCCTTCTGCTAAGAAACGAACAGTAAGCATAGCCATTGACATGGTCATATAGTTGGTCATATTTATAGTTATGAAAATGGTCAATATTGCTGAAGCAAAAGCAAAATTATCGCACCTTGTCCAGGAAAGTCTGGAAGGAGAAGAGATCATCCTTTGTAAAAGTAATAAACCGCTTGTTCGTTGGGTGCCGTGCCGTTACAAGATCGTTTTACAAGATAAGGAAAAAGAGCATGCGTTTAAGGAAGAAATTAACTACCCTGACGAAATGATCCCAACCGAACTGCTTTAGCTTTTCATTGGACTAACGGATCCGTCTTTAATACGCAGTCACAATGCCATCAATCAGCACTAAAACCGGTGACGACGGCGAGACCTCCCTACGCTATGGGCGGCGGGTAGCCAAAACCCACCCGCGGGTGGAAGCCAACGGGACACTGGATGAACTGGGATCAGCTCTGGGACTGGCCCGTTCAAGCACCAAGGATCCAATTGTAAAAGACCAGATCAAGACTATCCAGCAGGACCTTATCCGGATGGCGGGGTGCCTGGCGGTGGCGGCTGAGGACCAGCACCGCAAGGATCACAGGAACAACCCCTTATCGGAAAAAGATCTCCAGCTCATTGAAGGACTCATTGTCGATCTGGAAAGCCGGCAACCACCCATGACCCACTTTGTGCTGCCGGGTGAATCCCTGGCCGGCGCCGCTTTGCACCTATCCCGCAGCGTTACCCGCCGGGCAGAGCGTGAAGTCCTTAGTATCAGGGAATCCGGTGAATCAGTTGACCCGTTAATCCTTGCCTACCTCAACCGCCTCTCCGACCTCCTCTGGCTCCTCGCTCGTCACACCGACAACTGGGCATAGACCTTACAGTTCAATCAACTCGAACGACTCAAATTTTCTGAAGTCGCAGTCAAAGGAGGCTATCGCTGTTTTCGAAGAGTGTGCGATTGACGACAGATAACAATCCATAAGATCGCAGTTTGGGCGTTGAAAGGCTTCCTGGGTGAACTGCGGCATATCCAGGTTCTCTACACGTATACCGCGACATGAACTCAGTATTAAAAGCACCTCTGCAGTCTTCTTGCGTGAAACCATGTAAAGTGACGTCAGCATCCACACTGCATCTGCCTTGATGAGGTCCGGTATTACATAGTAGGTTCGCCTACCGTAGCCTTCTGGAAGAGAGCTTTGGCAAGAGGAATAAAAACTTCGTCGTCGCCAAGGATAAAACGCAGTAATACATTCGTATTGATCAGGACTTCTGCCATTTCCGACCACGTATAGCGTTTCAAGCGGGCTTTACGGGCTTCAATACGCTCCTTTGACTTATCTTGAGCCCGCACCTTAGTTTGTAGACTCCCTGCCAGATCCATTCATGTCTCTGTCCCAGGCAATAGCATGACACCCTCCTTCCGGATTTCGTAGCGGACCTGCTGCCTTGGCTTCAACTGCAACGCTTTCCGCGCTGCCGCCTGTCTTCTGTCTGTTATGATTGGCCAGAGCGTACAATGTATATTAGATAAAAATACATGTAGGCGTCATATTATATGCACATATCCCCTTCCTTGATGCCGTCTGACTCCGACTCGGGATGCAAACAAGCATGATAATGCCGCACTTCAGCTTTTCCTTGCCCCGCAGCTCCTTAGCCCCCAATCTCAGCGGTTTTGCGATGGCATTGATTCCGTTTAGTAGCCGCTTGTTGGCGGATGTGGGGAGCAGCATGGGCGACGAGGGCAAGGGCCGCGTCATTCCTGAGCTGATCCAGGAACTGCACACCCAGACCGGTCGTACCGATCCCGTTGGTATGGTCCTCAAGGTCAATGGGGGAGCCAATGCCGGACATACTTGTGGCGGGTTGAAGCTCAATCTTGTCCCTGCTGCCGTCATTGAAGATTCCGTCAGGTGGCTGGGCATTGGTGCCGGAGTGGTAGCTGATCCCCTCAAATTCAATTGGGAGCTAGCCTATCTACTGGCCAACGGTTATAACGTCCGTCCGCGTTTGTTGATTGATGAAGCATGTATGGTCAGTGATGTCTCACATCGACTACTCGATCTTGCCTGGGAACATTATCGTGCTGAAGTTCTGGGACATCCACGCAGAGGCAGCACCGGTCGCGGTATCTCGCCCGCATACATTGACGAAACAGCACACTTCCAGCTCAAGTATTACTGTTTTCGAGGGAATAAAGACCGGTTTGCCGACAGCCTTCGTGCGCGTCTGCAGCGAGCTGTCCACACGATCCTGCATGTTTGTCAGGTCGACGAGGCAAGCTGGCAGTCATTCTTCGAAATCCTTACAGCTGCGGAGCTTCGAGCCCATGCCAGCCTCATTGATGAGGGCAAAATCAAGGCAGAAGAGTTCCACTTCAACCGTTTCAAGGGAGAAGATACTTTTACCTTGAATGAGGATGCCGTTATCGACGCTTATTGGGAAGCTGGGCAACGCTTACTCGAATGCATAGGAGAAGTCCGTCAGGTCGCCCTGGAAGCATTGAAGAAAGATCAGTATGTCATCGGGGAATTCGGACAGAGCTACTGGCTGGACAAACGGTTCGGCTTCCAGCGCAGCTTGACTGCTTCGCACACTTTCACACCTGAACTCTTCCAGAGCGCGAACATTCCCCTGCAGACAGTTCACACTGTGGGCGTCTGCAAAGCATACGACACCAAAGTGGGTAATCATTATTTCATCACCCAAATACCGGAAGCCAACCCACTCTCCAGCAAGCTGAAGAAGCTGGAATTTGGTGCTACCACTGGTCGACAGCGGATGGTGGGCTGGTTCGATGCGGTCGAAAAGGGCGATGCCCTGCGCTACGGCGGCTATCAGGACCTGGTCATCAATAAACTCGACGCCCTCTCCTATTCCGGAGACTGGCAGGGAGGCGAATTACTTGTATGCGTAGGCTACCGCAAACCTGATGGGACAATCCTGAAGCACGTCCCGCGGGACGACCAGCTGCATGAAACGCTTAAGGCCGTCTACATCCAGTGCCCAGGCTGGGACGAGGATATCAGCCAGATACGTAGCTTTAATCACTTGCCTGGGAACTGCCAGCGATACGTCCGCTCCATGCTGACCGAAGTGATCAAAGTTGCCTACGGCGAGGATCAAAGTGCCTGGCCCGATAACCTGCCCAACCTCCGTTACATTGGCGTGGGCCCAGAACCAACCCAGATCATCAAGGATATACCGGAATCCCGGGAATTAATCATCTTATAAGTAAACGTTGCCTGAGAGTGTTCGTTTGATATTAATTACTGTCATGCCCCGTTTATCCGCTCTGCTTCCGGTTATACTGCCCCTTTTGACCTATTCTGAAGTTGTGGACTTCGCCGGACTTGCCATACCCATGCAAGGTCAGGCCCACATTGCAAAATTCGACGATGCGCTCGATCAATTGATCGATGCCCGTGCCACTATCTACAAGCTGGCTGAAGGATTTATCTGGTCGGAGGGACCCGTTTGGGTGAACCGTGAAGGTGGCTTCCTGCTCTTCTCCGACACCCGCAGCAACAGCATTTACCGTTACCGAGAAGGCCAGGGCATCGATGTCTATCTGGTCCCCAGCGGTTACACAGGAGCCACGCCACGTCATAACGAGACCGGCAGTAACGGACTCTTTCTCGACAATGACGGTAACTTGCTTATCTGCCAGCACGGCAACCGCGTGATTGCGCGCTACAGTTGGGCCGAAGCCTATGAGACTGTTGCCTCCCACTACAACGGGAAGCACCTGAACAGTCCAAACGATATGGATGTGGATTCAAGTGGAGCCATTTACTTCACCGATCCTCCATATGGAATCCCGCTCCGACAACGAGACGAGTTAAAGGAGCAACCGCATAATGGTATCTACCGGGTCGACCCTGACGGCAAAGTCACCTTGCTGGATGCCAGTGTCTCCTACCCCAATGGTATTGCTTTATCTCCCGATGAGAGAACGCTCTACGTCAATCAATCGACTGGACAACAACCGGTGACGTTTGCATTTGACGTAAAATCCGACAGCACCCTCGAAAACAAGCGCATATTCTATGACCATTCGGACCTCCAACCATATGGCAGATTCGCCTGTGACGGGATGACGGTGGATATAGAGGGCAATGTCTGGACGACCTCCCCAATGGGAGTATCCATCATCAGTCCGGAAGGAATTTTACTGGGTACAATCGTAACGCGGGTGCGTACCGCCAACTGCACCTTCGGTGGACCTGATAAATCTGTCCTCTACATTACCGCAGACAGCTACCTCCTCCGCGTCCAGACTCGAACACAAGGGAAGTAAACAGCGGAAAAGCAAATATTAAGGTATGCCTGCTTACTTTTCTGCTTTCGCAGTCTGATTTGAACGACTAGCGTCCTGCGCATGGATGTTGAAGAAAGACTGCAATTGTATTTAGGGCACCAGCCGCACATTGATAAATCAACCTATATCGCGAAAAGCGCGGAACTCATTGGAGCCGTAACCATCGGGCCGAAATCCAGCGTCTGGCCCAAATGTGTCCTGCGGGCTGACATCAATTCCATCGATATTGGTGAAGGAACCTGTGTTCAGGATGGAACGATTGTCCATCTTGCAGACGACTACGGAGTGCGTATCGGAAACTACACAACCGTAGGCCATGCCTGTATGATTCACGCCTGCACGATCGGAAACGAGTGCCTCATCGGAATGAGGTCGATCATCCTGGATGGTGCGGTCATTGGAGACCAGTG